>NZ_CP151968.1:2805000-2913419 GCF_038593155.1 Ureibacillus sp. FSL K6-8385 | reverse complement strand
TGTAAATTATCACTTTATTTCGGAACAAAAGAGCCATTTTTTTGCACATTCCTTCAGAAAGCCCTCTCCCCTTTTCTGAAAGAATGTGCTAAATTTTTTGTGAATTATTTCGGAAGAGAAAATCCATCGGTTCATAGGAGGGGGAGGAGGACGTGATTCAATTTCATGACTTTGGCATTGACGTCCAAACGTATGCAGAGCGTGGAAAAGAAAACGACTTCCCTCTTCTGAAAAAGTGTCCGCATTGCCGGGCCAAGCGCCCGTTGCACCGCCACGGTTACTATGAGCGAAACGCATTGACCCCACATGGTGATTATCGCATTTGGATTGTCCGGTATCGCTGTCGGGAATGCTTGAAGACGGTGAGTGTGCTGCCTTCCTTTCTCCTCCCGTATTTTCAGTATACGTTGTCCGCCATATGGCAAGTCGTGAAAGAGCAGTTGGGATTGACCGAGGGGACGAACCGGGCTCCGTTTCTCCCGACAAAGGACGGCATCATCTTTTATGTCCGGCGGTTCTGCCGAAACCTATCAAACCTTCACAGCTTTTTTGCGAGGCGGTGGAGGATCATAGGCCCTATCGTGAAAAAAGAAAAGGAACGGGCTTCCTGGTGGATCCGGACGTTGGAGAAACACGGTCTCTATTCGGTCATCAGAGACATGTGGGAGGACGGATTCCGACACCCTTTTGCGAATCAAATGGGATCCTGATTTTACATACATATCCTAAATTGGAAATAGTTGAGGTTCCCACAAACCTTTCCTATCGACGGAGAAAAAGCGATCCGGTACGATAAGGGCAGACGGACCGGAACGGTCCTGATTCCAAGTGAGACAAGGAGGAGATTCGAATGGATGAGTCGATGAGACACGACATTGCCCTGTTTCGGTACGGGCTAATCGCTCCGTTGGTGAATGGGCAGGTGGAACCGAAGACGTATCTGAAAGAGGTGAGCGAGCGAGTGCACCATGTTCCCCACCAGGGCGACAAACGAATCGCAGCCAAGACGATCCTCGATTGGTGCACCCGATACAAAAAAGGGGGCTTTGACGCCTTAAAGCCGAAGCGCCGTTCGGACCGCGGCCACTCAAGGCGTCTGTCGCCCGATGATGAGGATCATATTTTAGCCCTAAGAAAAGAACATCCCACCATGCCCGTGACGGTGTTCTACGAACACCTGATCGAGCAGGGGGAAATCCCAGAAAATCATACCTCTTACTTTACTATATACCGATTGTTGAAAAAACACAACCTTGTCGGGAAAGAAATCTTGCCCATGCCGGAGCGAAAGCGCTTTGCGTATGACCAGATCAATGAGCTTTGGCAAGGGGACTTATCCCATGGACCAACGATTCGAGTCAATGGGAAAGCCCAGAAAACGTTTTTGATCGCCTATATCGATGACTGCTCGCGGTTTGTGCCGTACGCGCAGTTTTTCCCTTCGGAGAAGTTTGACGGGCTGCGGATCGTCACGAAGGAAGCGGTGCTTCGTTGCGGGAAGCCGAAGCGCATTTACTCGGACAACGGGAAAATTTATCGATCCGAGGTGCTGCAGTATGCGTGCGCCGAGATGGGAATTACGCTCATCCACACCCAGCCGTATGACCCGCAAAGCAAAGGGAAAATCGAACGGTTCTTCCGCACCGTACAGACGCGGTTTTATCCGCTGCTGGAGTTGGATCCCCCGAAGTCGCTCGAAGAGCTGAACGAGCGCTTTTGGAGGTGGCTTGAAGAGGAGTATCATCGAAAACCGCACGCCTCGCTGGACGGAAAAACGCCGCATGAGGTGTTTCAATCGCAAGTGCATCTCGTGTCGTTCATCGAAGATGGCGATTGGCTGGATGCGATTTTTCTGAAGCGGGAGCACCGCAAGGTCAAAGCCGATGGAACGATCACCTTGAACAAGCAGCTGTATGAAGTGCCGCCCCGGTTCATTGGGCAATCGATTGAACTCCGCTATGACGAACGGGGCGTCTATGTGTACGAAGATGGAAGGAAGGTGGCGGAGGCCGTTCGGGTTCGTTTGGAGGACAACGCCTATGTAAAACGCCATCGGTCCCCGTTTGCGGCGATTCCGGCGAAGGAGGGAGAACACGGTGTATAAATCGTTTTACTCCCTTTCGCGGGAGCCGTTTGCGAAAGAAACAGACCCGTCCGAGGCGTATCAAGGGGCGCCGTTTCAGGAAGCGTTGCGGGCGCTGGAGTACGTGAAACGAACCCGGGGGATCGGGCTGTTAATCGGAGAGCCAGGGGCGGGCAAGACGTTCGCCCTTCGGGCGCTGAAAGAGTCATTGAATCCATCATTGTATCATGTCGTCTACTTTCCGTTATCCACCGGAGGCGTGATGGATTTTTACCGTGGTTTGGCCTTGGGATTAGGAGAGGAACCGAAGTACCGCAAGGTAGACCTCTTCCGCCAAATCCAGCAGGCGATCGAGCGATTGTATCATGAACGGCGGATCACGCCGGTGTTCATTTTGGACGAGATGCATTTAGCGAAGGATGCATTTTTACAGGACATCGCGATCTTGTTCAACTTTGAGATGGATTCGACCAACCCATTTGTCTTGATTTTGGCCGGGCTGCCCCATTTACAGGGGAAGCTGCGGCTCAATCAGCACCGCCCTCTCGACCAGCGGATCATCATGCGATACCGGATGGGGCCGCTGGAGAAGGAAGAGGTGGCGGGCTACATCGAACATCGGATGAAACAGGCCGGGGCGAAGCATCCGATCTTCACCCCATCGGCGTTAGAGTCGATTGCCCTGCAGTCGCGGGGATGGCCTCGGGTGATCAACACGTTGGCCACGACGTGCCTGTTATACGGGTACCAGCTGAAAAAGGACGCCATTGACGAAGAAATGGTGCGCATGGCCGCAGAGGAAATGGGGTATTAGCACGAAAGGGGCCGAATCGGCCTCTTTTGTGCTTTCTCTTTTCCATCGATCCATCAGGCGCGCTGGAAATCTTCATCTGAAAGAGCGTGCAAACGTTCCGAAAGAATGTGCAAAATCCGGAACAATCCGCAAAAATTTTGCACATTATTTCCGAATCCGCCTGAAATAATTTGAAAAAGGGATTCTGAAATAATGTGCTAGTTTACAAACAAACCACTAGATCGAAAATCCTCATAAGGCTCAAATTCTGCAAAACTGATTTGTGCAAGCAACCCTAATGGTCCATTCGCATTTTTTGGGTATTCCATATTTTTTGGAAAATATCCAAACCCACCGACTTTTGAAGTGGTTAATGAATAATTTCAGTTTAATACAAGGTAAGCCCGAATTCAAATGACGCATTGAAAAACTTAAAACAGGGATTAAAAAAGCGTACCTATTAGTACGCATGACAAATAGCCCTACAATCTTGAATTTTTTCAGATTGAGGGCTATTTTGCTATTGCACATGATTCACGTATATTTTTAGACCAAGGCAAGTAGCGATCGATTATTTCTGGTTGCTGATGGATTGGGAGGTTTGGGAGTTCTGTCAATACTTTGACCAAGTATTGATAGAAATCAATTCCATTAGCTTTTGTCGTTTCAGCTAAACTCAAACAAACGGCATTGGCATCAGCTCCCAATTCACTCACAGAGAAAAGCCAGTTCTTCCGACCAATCACACTCGGACGAATCGCATTTTCTGCTGGGTTATTGTCAATCGCAATTCGACCGTCATATAGAAATGCTTTTAGACCTTCGGCATGTTTCAAGGTATAGTTTGCCGCTTCCGCAAGGGCACTTTTGCCGTAAAAAGGAGATTCATCTACCCATTGTAAGAATTCTTCCACAATCGGTTTGGAATATTTTTTTCGTGCTTTTCGACGTTTGCTTGGTGAAAGTTTCTTAAACTTTCGTTCCAATTCGTAGAGTCGATTACAATATTCTACACCTTTTTCGGCGTTTTTACTGTTGGCTTTTAGCCATTTTCTACGCACATGTGCCCAACAATTGGCGAATGTGACGTTAGGTAAACCAGCGTATGCAGAATATCCGTCACAAATGATGGTTCCCTTGAACTTTTCCACGAAGTCTTTTAAAACTTCCCGACTTCGCGATAACGCACTATGAAACATGACGATGGTCGGCCCTTGAGAAGCAACGCTTCGGAATACCCAGTTATAAGCATTAGACTGAGCCGACTTTCCATCCGAACGGTTGAGTATTTGAGCGTATGTTTCATCAATATGAAGAATTGATTTTTTCATAAGGAGCTCTTTCATACGATGGTAGATTGGATGAAGCCAATCCTCCGCGATTCGAATCACCCAGTTCGATAAATTTTTATCGTTTGTAAGGAGACCATAATGGTTCCATTCCTTTACCTGGCGATATAAAGGTAAATATTGAACAAACTTATCGTAGATGATTTTTGCCAAGACCGTTGGTCCAGCAATACTTCGTTGAATCGCTGGTTGTGGTGCTTTGCCTCGTTTGATTTGTGAATTTTTGCTGAGATCTTTTTTACAATTCCTGCACTCATAAGCGTGTTCGATATGTCGAACACGCTTCACAATAGCCGGTATAAATTTTGCTTCCTCACGAACAATCGTGCTGCCGATCTCTGTCATCTGAGATTGACAACACTCGCATTGTAAGTTTTCAGGGTGATGATGAATTTCTTCAATTTCTAAACCATCCACGAAGAAATCGTTTCGTTTCTTTTTATGTATTTTACGAACAACTGTATAGGTAACAGTGTCCGTGCTTTGTTCTTCTGTGTGCTCAGGTTCGTTAAAAAAAGAGTCATCATCAAATAAAGAACATTGTCCATCTGGAGCTTGGTACTTTGATTTTTCTGATTTTGAGCCATAAAGAAGCTTTGTTAAATAGCGAACTTGTTGTGACAACGATTCAATTTGTTTCAACAGTTCTTCATTTCTCTTATTGGATTGCGCGAGTTGTTCTTCTAATAATTGAATTAATTTTTCATTCGAATCATTGCTCACATCATTCACCACATTTCCGTCCAAATTCAATAATGTCTTGATTATATCACTAGTAATCATTGGTTAAAAGACACCTTTTTTAGATTTTTGTATGGCTTTCGGTTGATGAATTGTGAGTCCTTCAAGTAACCAACGAAGTTGTTGTTGCGTGAGCCGACGAACTTCATTTTTATTTCGTGGCCATTGGAGTTTGCCATTATCCAATCGTTTATAAAGCATAGCGAAGCCATCTCCATCAAAGTATAAACATTTATAACGATCTTTCCTTCGACCGCAAAACAAGAAGATTGCCTCGCTGTATGGATCGAGTTCGAATGAATCCTGAATTAGCGTTGCTAGACCGTCGATTCCTTTTCGCATATCTGTATGACCGCAAATGATATAGATATTTTTGCATTTTGTAAAATCATGAATCATTTCGATTCAACTCCCTGATAACCGCTTGAAGTAATTGAGGTTTGACACCGGGGTAGAAGGAGATTTTACACTGATTGGATTGAATGACGCATATTGGTCTGAGTGGACCACGACTTGCTGGGGATGGAGTTGGATCAGATTTGGACTCTAATTTTACAGGCACGATATTGAGTTTTTCCGTTGTCAAAAAAAGAACACCTCCTCTGTAATTGTTACTTTCATCTTACAGGGAGGTGTCATTGATTTATAGGCGTTGTTTGATTTCGGGCTTACAATACAAGGTTTATTTATAGATAGAAACTTATCTTGTAAAGATCTGGGATAGTTTTTTAAAGCATCGAATTGCGCTTTCGTTAATTTATTCACATTACCAATTCCTTAGCTTAAATTTTAAAAACTAAAAATCAAAAATTGAATACAAATAACAAAAAATTTTATAATTCATATAACAGTTGTCTTTGTAGCATTTGATTTAATAACAAAAAAAGCTTAGAGAAATGGAAGTTCTCTAAGCTGAGCGGTTGCATATACCAGGAAGGACATTAAAATATTTTAGCAACACAATTTGACAAAAAAAACCAAAATTTTATGCTATCCTAAGCAAAAAAAGCACCACTTTTTCAGTGGTGCTTTCTTGCGAAGCGACGTCCTACTCTCGCAGGGGGAAGCCCCCAACTACCATCGGCGCTGAAGAGCTTAACTTCCGTGTTCGGTATGGGAACGGGTGTGACCTCTTCGCCATCGTCACTTCACAATATGAGGATTGTTCCCTCAAAACTGGATAACGGCATCGAAAGTGTTTTCTTGGTTAAGTCCTCGATCGATTAGTATCCGTCAGCTCCACACGTCACCGTGCTTCCACCCCGGACCTATCTACCTCATCGTCTTTGAGGGATCTTACTTGCTTACGCAATGGGAAATCTCATCTTGAGGGGGGCTTCATGCTTAGATGCTTTCAGCACTTATCCCGTCCACACATAGCTACCCAGCTGTGCCTTTGGCAAGACAACTGGTACACCAGCGGTGTGTCCATCCCGGTCCTCTCGTACTAAGGACAGCTCCTCTCAAATTTCCTGCGCCCACGACGGATAGGGACCGAACTGTCTCACGACGTTCTGAACCCAGCTCGCGTACCGCTTTAATGGGCGAACAGCCCAACCCTTGGGACCGACTACAGCCCCAGGATGCGATGAGCCGACATCGAGGTGCCAAACCTCCCCGTCGATGTGGACTCTTGGGGGAGATAAGCCTGTTATCCCCGGGGTAGCTTTTATCCGTTGAGCGATGGCCCTTCCATGCGGAACCACCGGATCACTAAGCCCGTCTTTCGACCCTGCTCGACTTGTAGGTCTCGCAGTCAAGCTCCCTTATGCCTTTACACTCTGCGAATGATTTCCAACCATTCTGAGGGAACCTTTGGGCGCCTCCGTTACTCTTTGGGAGGCGACCGCCCCAGTCAAACTGTCCACCTGACACTGTCTCCCAAGCCGATCAGGCTTGCGGGTTAGAATCCCAGTACAGCCAGGGTAGTATCCCAAGGGCGCCTCCAGGGAAGCTGGCGCTCCCCCTTCTACGGCTCCTACCTATCCTGTACAAGCTGTACCGGAATTCAATATCAGGCTACAGTAAAGCTCCACGGGGTCTTTCCGTCCTGTCGCGGGTAACCTGCATCTTCACAGGTACTATAATTTCACCGAGTCTCTCGTTGAGACAGCGCCCAGATCGTTACGCCTTTCGTGCGGGTCGGAACTTACCCGACAAGGAATTTCGCTACCTTAGGACCGTTATAGTTACGGCCGCCGTTTACTGGGGCTTCAATTCGGAGCTTCGCTTGCGCTAACTCCTCCTCTTAACCTTCCAGCACCGGGCAGGCGTCAGCCCCTATACATCACCTTGCGGTTTAGCAGAGACCTGTGTTTTTGATAAACAGTCGCCTGGGCCTATTCTCTGCGGCTCATCGGGGCTTGCACCCCAATGAGCACCCCTTCTCCCGAAGTTACGGGGTCATTTTGCCGAGTTCCTTAACGAGAGTTCTCTCGCTCGCCTTAGGATTCTCTCCTCGACTACCTGTGTCGGTTTGCGGTACGGGCACCTCCCGCCTCGCTAGAGGCTTTTCTTGGCAGTGTGAAATCGGGAACTTCGCGCGCAATGCGCTCCCCATCACAGCTCAGCGTTGCGGGAAGCGGATTTGCCTACTTCCCCGCCTTGCTGCTTGGACACGCTCGACCAACGGCGTGCTTTCCCTATCCTCCTGCGTCCCCCCATCGCTCAAACGGCGGGGAGGTGGTACAGGAATATCAACCTGTTGCCCATCGTCTACGCCTTTCGGCCTCGACTTAGGTCCCGACTAACCCTGAGCGGACGAGCCTTCCTCAGGAAACCTTAGTCATTCGGCGGATGGGATTCTCACCCATCTTTCGCTACTCATACCGGCATTCTCACTTCTAAGCGCTCCACCAGTCCTTCCGGTCTGACTTCTGCGCGCTTAGAACGCTCTCCTACCACCCGTGCGAAGCACGGATCCACAGCTTCGGTGAACCGTTTAGCCCCGATACATTTTCGGCGCAGCGTCACTCGACCAGTGAGCTATTACGCACTCTTTAAATGATGGCTGCTTCTAAGCCAACATCCTGGTTGTCTAAGCAACGCCACATCCTTTTCCACTTAACGGCTACTTTGGGACCTTAGCTGGTGGTCTGGGCTGTTTCCCTCTCGACCACGGATCTTATCACTCGTAGTCTGACTCCCGTGTATAAATAGCTGGCATTCGGAGTTTGTCTGAATTCGGTAACCCGAGGTGGGCCCCTAGTCCAAACAGTGCTCTACCTCCAGTATTCTTTACACGAGGCTAGCCCTAAAGCTATTTCGGAGAGAACCAGCTATCTCCAAGTTCGATTGGAATTTCTCCGCTACCCACACCTCATCCCCGCACTTTTCAACGTACGTGGGTTCGGGCCTCCAGTGAGTGCTACCTCACCTTCACCCTGGACATGGGTAGATCACCTGGTTTCGGGTCTACGACCACGTACTCCGTCGCCCTGTTCAGACTCGCTTTCGCTGCGGCTCCGCCTCTTCGGCTTAACCTTGCACGTGATCGTAACTCGCCGGTTCATTCTACAAAAGGCACGCCATCACCCGTTAACGGGCTCTGACTACTTGTAGGCACACGGTTTCAGGTTCTCTTTCACTCCCCTCCCGGGGTTCTTTTCACCTTTCCCTCACGGTACTGGTTCGCTATCGGTCACTAGGGAGTATTTAGCCTTGGGAGATGGTCCTCCCGGATTCCGACGGAATTCCACGTGTTCCGCCGTACTCAGGATCCACTCTGGAGAGGATGGATTTTCGACTACAGGGCTGTTACCTTCTACGGCCGTCCTTTCCAGAACGGTTCGTCTAACCCATCCTTTTGTAACTCCGTATAGAGTGTCCTACAACCCCAAGAGGCAAGCCTCTTGGTTTGGGCTCTTCCCGTTTCGCTCGCCGCTACTAAGGGAATCGAGGTTTCTTTCTTCTCCTCCAGGTACTGAGATGTTTCAGTTCCCTGGGTGTGCCCTCTTAACGCTATGAATTCGCGTTAAGATACTGTTCCATTACGAACAGTGGGTTGCCCCATTCGGAAATCTCCGGATCACAGCTTACTTACAGCTCCCCGAAGCATATCGGTGTTAGTCCCGTCCTTCATCGGCTCCTAGTGCCAAGGCATCCACCGTGCGCCCTTACCAACTTAACCGTTTTGCTTGCGATTGCTCGCAAGAGCTTCACTTTCAATGCCGTTTATCCAGTTTTCAAGGAACAAGTTTGAAGGTGTATGAACCTTCAAAACTGAACCCAAAACGTCAATGCCTTCGTCAGTTGTCATCCTTAGAAAGGAGGTGATCCAGCCGCACCTTCCGATACGGCTACCTTGTTACGACTTCACCCCAATCATCTGTCCCACCTTCGGCGGCTGGCTCCCGGAAGGGTTACCTCACCGACTTCGGGTGTTACAGACTCTCGTGGTGTGACGGGCGGTGTGTACAAGGCCCGGGAACGTATTCACCGCGGCATGCTGATCCGCGATTACTAGCGATTCCGGCTTCATGCAGGCGAGTTGCAGCCTGCAATCCGAACTGAGAGCGGCTTTTTGGGATTCGCTCCCCCTCGCGGGTTCGCAGCCCTTTGTACCGCCCATTGTAGCACGTGTGTAGCCCAGGTCATAAGGGGCATGATGATTTGACGTCATCCCCACCTTCCTCCGTATTTGTACGGCAGTCTCCTTAGAGTGCCCAACCGAATGATGGCAACTAAGGACAAGGGTTGCGCTCGTTGCGGGACTTAACCCAACATCTCACGACACGAGCTGACGACAACCATGCACCACCTGTCACCGCTGTCCCCGAAGGGAAGGCCATGTCTCCATGGCGGTCAGCGGGATGTCAAGACCTGGTAAGGTTCTTCGCGTTGCTTCGAATTAAACCACATGCTCCACCGCTTGTGCGGGCCCCCGTCAATTCCTTTGAGTTTCAGTCTTGCGACCGTACTCCCCAGGCGGAGTGCTTAATGCGTTAGCTGCAGCACTAAGGGGCAAGCCCCCTAACACCTAGCACTCATCGTTTACGGCGTGGACTACCAGGGTATCTAATCCTGTTTGCTCCCCACGCTTTCGCGCCTCAGCGTCAGTTACAGGCCAGGAAGCCGCCTTCGCCACTGGTGTTCCTCCATATCTCTACGCATTTCACCGCTACACATGGAATTCCGCTTCCCTCTCCTGCACTCAAGTCTCCCAGTTTCCAATGACCCTCCCCGGTTGAGCCGGGGGCTTTCACATCAGACTTAAGAGACCGCCTGCGCGCGCTTTACGCCCAATAATTCCGGACAACGCTCGCCACCTACGTATTACCGCGGCTGCTGGCACGTAGTTAGCCGTGGCTTTCTCGTAAGGTACCGTCAGGGTGCGGTCAGTTACTACCGCACTTGTTCTTCCCTTACAACAGAGCTTTACGATCCGAAGACCTTCTTCGCTCACGCGGCGTTGCTCCATCAGGCTTTCGCCCATTGTGGAAGATTCCCTACTGCTGCCTCCCGTAGGAGTCTGGGCCGTGTCTCAGTCCCAGTGTGGCCGATCACCCTCTCAGGTCGGCTACGCATCGTCGCCTTGGTAGGCCGTTACCCCACCAACTAGCTAATGCGCCGCGGGCCCATCCTATAGCGGTAGCAGAACCACCTTTCAACACCGGAGCATGCGCTCCGCTGTGTTATCCGGTATTAGCACGCGTTTCCGCGAGTTATCCCGGTCTATAGGGCAGGTTACCCACGTGTTACTCACCCGTCCGCCGCTAACCTCATAAAAAGCAAGCTTCCTATGAGGTCCGCTCGACTTGCATGTATTAGGCACGCCGCCAGCGTTCGTCCTGAGCCAGGATCAAACTCTCCAAAAAGAATTTGATTTCGCTCAAATTGTTTGTCCGAATCCGGTCCGCCGACAGGGCCGGCAAACCGGAATTGTTTCTGGCATCAACACTTTGGTGTTCAGTTTTCAAGGTTCATAATGGAGCATAGCGGGATCGAACCGCTGACCTCCTGCGTGCAAAGCAGGCGCTCTCCCAGCTGAGCTAATGCCCCGTGTTTCTGGTCGGGAAGACAGGATTCGAACCTGCGACCCCTTGGTCCCAAACCAAGTGCTCTACCAAGCTGAGCTACTTCCCGATTTTCCTATATTAATATTTTATTATTATTTGACGCGCCAGGCAGGAGTCGAACCCACAACCTTCTGATCCGTAGTCAGACGCTCTATCCAATTGAGCTACTGGCGCTTATTTTGGTGCCGAGGACCGGACTCGAACCGGTACGGTAGTCACCTACCGCAGGATTTTAAGTCCTGTGCGTCTGCCAATTCCGCCACCCCGGCTTATGGAGCGGAAGACGGGACTCGAACCCGCGACCCCCACCTTGGCAAGGTGGTGTTCTACCACTGAACTACTTCCGCAAAATTTATGGTGCGGGTGAAGGGAGTCGAACCCCCACGCCCGAAGGCGCCAGATCCTAAGTCTGGTGCGTCTGCCAGTTCCGCCACACCCGCGTATAATGGTGAGCCATGAAGGACTCGAACCTTCGACCCTCTGATTAAAAGTCAGATGCTCTACCACTGAGCTAATGGCTCATCAATGGTGCCGGCGAAAGGAATCGAACCCTCAACCCACTGATTACAAGTCAGTTGCTCTACCAGTTGAGCTACGCCGGCATATTTATCAGTTTTATGGTGGAGGATGACGGGATCGAACCGCCGACCCTCTGCTTGTAAGGCAGATGCTCTCCCAGCTGAGCTAATCCTCCATCAATCTTATAGCCTAGCAACGTCCTACTCTCGCAGGGGGAAGCCCCCAACTACCATCGGCGCTGAAGAGCTTAACTTCCGTGTTCGGTATGGGAACGGGTGTGACCTCTTCGCCATCGTCACTAGGCTATTCAATTTGGAACATGAATTATTATATCACTTTAATTGGGAATTACAAGTGTTTTTTTAATAATTTTTGTTCCCTCAAAACTGGATAACGGCATCGAAAGTGTTTTTTTGGTTAAGTCCTCGATCGATTAGTATCCGTCAGCTCCACACGTCACCGTGCTTCCACCCCGGACCTATCTACCTCATCGTCTTTGAGGGATCTTACTTGCTTACGCAATGGGAAATCTCATCTTGAGGGGGGCTTCATGCTTAGATGCTTTCAGCACTTATCCCGTCCACACATAGCTACCCAGCTGTGCCTTTGGCAAGACAACTGGTACACCAGCGGTGTGTCCATCCCGGTCCTCTCGTACTAAGGACAGCTCCTCTCAAATTTCCTGCGCCCACGACGGATAGGGACCGAACTGTCTCACGACGTTCTGAACCCAGCTCGCGTACCGCTTTAATGGGCGAACAGCCCAACCCTTGGGACCGACTACAGCCCCAGGATGCGATGAGCCGACATCGAGGTGCCAAACCTCCCCGTCGATGTGGACTCTTGGGGGAGATAAGCCTGTTATCCCCGGGGTAGCTTTTATCCGTTGAGCGATGGCCCTTCCATGCGGAACCACCGGATCACTAAGCCCGTCTTTCGACCCTGCTCGACTTGTAGGTCTCGCAGTCAAGCTCCCTTATGCCTTTACACTCTGCGAATGATTTCCAACCATTCTGAGGGAACCTTTGGGCGCCTCCGTTACTCTTTGGGAGGCGACCGCCCCAGTCAAACTGTCCACCTGACACTGTCTCCCAAGCCGATCAGGCTTGCGGGTTAGAATCCCAGTACAGCCAGGGTAGTATCCCAAGGGCGCCTCCAGGGAAGCTGGCGCTCCCCCTTCTACGGCTCCTACCTATCCTGTACAAGCTGTACCGGAATTCAATATCAGGCTACAGTAAAGCTCCACGGGGTCTTTCCGTCCTGTCGCGGGTAACCTGCATCTTCACAGGTACTATAATTTCACCGAGTCTCTCGTTGAGACAGCGCCCAGATCGTTACGCCTTTCGTGCGGGTCGGAACTTACCCGACAAGGAATTTCGCTACCTTAGGACCGTTATAGTTACGGCCGCCGTTTACTGGGGCTTCAATTCGGAGCTTCGCTTGCGCTAACTCCTCCTCTTAACCTTCCAGCACCGGGCAGGCGTCAGCCCCTATACATCACCTTGCGGTTTAGCAGAGACCTGTGTTTTTGATAAACAGTCGCCTGGGCCTATTCTCTGCGGCTCATCGGGGCTTGCACCCCAATGAGCACCCCTTCTCCCGAAGTTACGGGGTCATTTTGCCGAGTTCCTTAACGAGAGTTCTCTCGCTCGCCTTAGGATTCTCTCCTCGACTACCTGTGTCGGTTTGCGGTACGGGCACCTCCCGCCTCGCTAGAGGCTTTTCTTGGCAGTGTGAAATCGGGAACTTCGCGCGCAATGCGCTCCCCATCACAGCTCAGCGTTGCGGGAAGCGGATTTGCCTACTTCCCCGCCTTGCTGCTTGGACACGCTCGACCAACGGCGTGCTTTCCCTATCCTCCTGCGTCCCCCCATCGCTCAAACGGCGGGGAGGTGGTACAGGAATATCAACCTGTTGCCCATCGTCTACGCCTTTCGGCCTCGACTTAGGTCCCGACTAACCCTGAGCGGACGAGCCTTCCTCAGGAAACCTTAGTCATTCGGCGGATGGGATTCTCACCCATCTTTCGCTACTCATACCGGCATTCTCACTTCTAAGCGCTCCACCAGTCCTTCCGGTCTGACTTCTGCGCGCTTAGAACGCTCTCCTACCACCCGTGCGAAGCACGGATCCACAGCTTCGGTGAACCGTTTAGCCCCGATACATTTTCGGCGCAGCGTCACTCGACCAGTGAGCTATTACGCACTCTTTAAATGATGGCTGCTTCTAAGCCAACATCCTGGTTGTCTAAGCAACGCCACATCCTTTTCCACTTAACGGCTACTTTGGGACCTTAGCTGGTGGTCTGGGCTGTTTCCCTCTCGACCACGGATCTTATCACTCGTAGTCTGACTCCCGTGTATAAATAGCTGGCATTCGGAGTTTGTCTGAATTCGGTAACCCGAGGTGGGCCCCTAGTCCAAACAGTGCTCTACCTCCAGTATTCTTTACACGAGGCTAGCCCTAAAGCTATTTCGGAGAGAACCAGCTATCTCCAAGTTCGATTGGAATTTCTCCGCTACCCACACCTCATCCCCGCACTTTTCAACGTACGTGGGTTCGGGCCTCCAGTGAGTGCTACCTCACCTTCACCCTGGACATGGGTAGATCACCTGGTTTCGGGTCTACGACCACGTACTCCGTCGCCCTGTTCAGACTCGCTTTCGCTGCGGCTCCGCCTCTTCGGCTTAACCTTGCACGTGATCGTAACTCGCCGGTTCATTCTACAAAAGGCACGCCATCACCCGTTAACGGGCTCTGACTACTTGTAGGCACACGGTTTCAGGTTCTCTTTCACTCCCCTCCCGGGGTTCTTTTCACCTTTCCCTCACGGTACTGGTTCGCTATCGGTCACTAGGGAGTATTTAGCCTTGGGAGATGGTCCTCCCGGATTCCGACGGAATTCCACGTGTTCCGCCGTACTCAGGATCCACTCTGGAGAGGATGGATTTTCGACTACAGGGCTGTTACCTTCTACGGCCGTCCTTTCCAGAACGGTTCGTCTAACCCATCCTTTTGTAACTCCGTATAGAGTGTCCTACAACCCCAAGAGGCAAGCCTCTTGGTTTGGGCTCTTCCCGTTTCGCTCGCCGCTACTAAGGGAATCGAGGTTTCTTTCTTCTCCTCCAGGTACTGAGATGTTTCAGTTCCCTGGGTGTGCCCTCTTAACGCTATGAATTCGCGTTAAGATACTGTTCCATTACGAACAGTGGGTTGCCCCATTCGGAAATCTCCGGATCACAGCTTACTTACAGCTCCCCGAAGCATATCGGTGTTAGTCCCGTCCTTCATCGGCTCCTAGTGCCAAGGCATCCACCGTGCGCCCTTACCAACTTAACCGTTTTGCTTGCGATTGCTCGCAAGAGCTTCACTTTCAATGCCGTTTATCCAGTTTTCAAGGAACAAGTTTGAAGGTGTATGAACCTTCAAAACTGAACCCAAAACGTCAATGCCTTCGTCAGTTGTCATCCTTAGAAAGGAGGTGATCCAGCCGCACCTTCCGATACGGCTACCTTGTTACGACTTCACCCCAATCATCTGTCCCACCTTCGGCGGCTGGCTCCCGGAAGGGTTACCTCACCGACTTCGGGTGTTACAGACTCTCGTGGTGTGACGGGCGGTGTGTACAAGGCCCGGGAACGTATTCACCGCGGCATGCTGATCCGCGATTACTAGCGATTCCGGCTTCATGCAGGCGAGTTGCAGCCTGCAATCCGAACTGAGAGCGGCTTTTTGGGATTCGCTCCCCCTCGCGGGTTCGCAGCCCTTTGTACCGCCCATTGTAGCACGTGTGTAGCCCAGGTCATAAGGGGCATGATGATTTGACGTCATCCCCACCTTCCTCCGTATTTGTACGGCAGTCTCCTTAGAGTGCCCAACCGAATGATGGCAACTAAGGACAAGGGTTGCGCTCGTTGCGGGACTTAACCCAACATCTCACGACACGAGCTGACGACAACCATGCACCACCTGTCACCGCTGTCCCCGAAGGGAAGGCCATGTCTCCATGGCGGTCAGCGGGATGTCAAGACCTGGTAAGGTTCTTCGCGTTGCTTCGAATTAAACCACATGCTCCACCGCTTGTGCGGGCCCCCGTCAATTCCTTTGAGTTTCAGTCTTGCGACCGTACTCCCCAGGCGGAGTGCTTAATGCGTTAGCTGCAGCACTAAGGGGCAAGCCCCCTAACACCTAGCACTCATCGTTTACGGCGTGGACTACCAGGGTATCTAATCCTGTTTGCTCCCCACGCTTTCGCGCCTCAGCGTCAGTTACAGGCCAGGAAGCCGCCTTCGCCACTGGTGTTCCTCCATATCTCTACGCATTTCACCGCTACACATGGAATTCCGCTTCCCTCTCCTGCACTCAAGTCTCCCAGTTTCCAATGACCCTCCCCGGTTGAGCCGGGGGCTTTCACATCAGACTTAAGAGACCGCCTGCGCGCGCTTTACGCCCAATAATTCCGGACAACGCTCGCCACCTACGTATTACCGCGGCTGCTGGCACGTAGTTAGCCGTGGCTTTCTCGTAAGGTACCGTCAGGGTGCGGTCAGTTACTACCGCACTTGTTCTTCCCTTACAACAGAGCTTTACGATCCGAAGACCTTCTTCGCTCACGCGGCGTTGCTCCATCAGGCTTTCGCCCATTGTGGAAGATTCCCTACTGCTGCCTCCCGTAGGAGTCTGGGCCGTGTCTCAGTCCCAGTGTGGCCGATCACCCTCTCAGGTCGGCTACGCATCGTCGCCTTGGTAGGCCGTTACCCCACCAACTAGCTAATGCGCCGCGGGCCCATCCTATAGCGGTAGCAGAACCACCTTTCAACACCGGAGCATGCGCTCCGCTGTGTTATCCGGTATTAGCACGCGTTTCCGCGAGTTATCCCGGTCTATAGGGCAGGTTACCCACGTGTTACTCACCCGTCCGCCGCTAACCTCATAAAAAGCAAGCTTCCTATGAGGTCCGCTCGACTTGCATGTATTAGGCACGCCGCCAGCGTTCGTCCTGAGCCAGGATCAAACTCTCCAAAAAGAATTTGATTTCACTCAAATTGTTTGTCCGAATCCGGTCCGCCGACGGGGCCGGCAAACGGAATTGTTTCTGGCATCAACGCTTTGGTGTTCAGTTTTCAAGGTTCATTCTTTTTTCGTTGCGACAGCTTTTATATTATATCAATAAAAGTTTCAGAAGTCAACAACTTTTTGTCAGGCTGTTTTCGCTGTTTTTACTCTGCGCTTAAAGCTTTATTAAAATAACTTTTCTATCAACGACAGCTCTTATATAATAGCATTCCAGTTTTTTTATGTCAACACTTTTTAATTAAAATTTTCTTCGTCATTTTCTTTATTTAAAACATTCTTTATCTGCTTATCGCCAGTCCGAACCGGGATTCCGAATCCCTATTATTAATAATAATAGGTTGTTCCAATATTTCAAACCCGCCAAGAAAAACCTTCACTTAATATTCAAATCTGCACATCGAAAAATAGTATTGTGATTTCCATTAAAAAGTATTATTTATTTTTAAAATCTAACAAATAACGCAAAAAATGGGGCTGTCCAATGTTATCATCATCTGGACAGCCATATATGAAATCATTTTTTCTTTGAAAAAACAATTAATCTTTTGGCCGCATCGTTGGGAACAACAATACGTCGCGAATGGATTGAGAGTTTGTTAACAGCATTACTAGCCGGTCAATGCCGATTCCTAATCCTCCGGTAGGCGGCATGCCGTATTCTAATGCTTCGATGAAGTCTTCATCCATTTCATGCGCTTCTTCATTACCCGCAGCTTTTTCCGCCAGCTGTGCTTCAAAACGCGCTCTTTGATCGATCGGATCGTTTAATTCCGTAAAGGCATTTGCATGTTCCCGACGAACAATGATCAATTCGAAGCGATCTGTGAAGCGTCCGTCTTCTGCATTTTTCTTAGCCAATGGCGAAATTTCAACAGGGTGGCCATAAACAAATGTCGGTTGGACCAATGTTTGCTCCACTTTTTGTTCAAAGAATTCATTGATGATATGTCCAACTTCATGCATTTCTTGAATTTCAACACCATGTTCTTTCGCTAAGCGTCTTGCTTCTTCCAGCGTCATTGGTTGCCAGAAGTCGACACCCGTCACTTCTTTAATGGCATCGACCATATGCACACGTTTCCATCCTGGTGAAAGGTCGATTTCATCTTCCCCGTATTGGATTTTCGTCGTGCCGAGCACCTCTTGAGCTACATGGGAAATCAAATTCTCCGTCAATTCCATAATATCGCGGAAGTCCATGTATGCTCCGTACAGTTCCAATAACGTAAATTCCGGATTATGACGTGTTGAAATCCCTTCATTCCGGAATACCCGGCCAATTTCGTAAACTTTTTCGAGTCCGCCTACAATTAGACGTTTTAGGTGTAATTCCAACGCAATGCGCAAATATAAATCCATATCCAGCGCATTATGATGGGTGATAAATGGACGGGCAGCCGCTCCGCCGGCAACCGTGTGCAAAATAGGCGTTTCAACTTCCAAGTAACCTTGCGAATCCAAATAATTCCGTATCGAACGGATAATTTTTGAACGAGTAATAAACGTATCCTTGCTTTTAGGGTTCGTCATTAAATCTAAATAACGTTGTCGATAACGTTGCTCTACATCCTGCAAACCGTGGAATTTTTCCGGCATTGGACGAAGGGATTTTGTAAGAAGGGTAAACTCGTTCGCCTTTACGGAAAGCTCTCCTGTATTCGTTTTGAAAACAACCCCGCGAATGCCTACGATATCCCCTAAATCCGCATGCTTAAATAAATCGTATGCCTCTTCTCCTACCCGATCCTGACGAACATAAATCTGGATTTGGCCATCCACATCTTGTATATGGGCAAAACCGGCTTTCCCTTTTCCTCGTTTTGTCATAATGCGGCCCGCGATAACCACTTCGTTGTTTTTTTCTTCCAATTCTTCTTTCGTCAATTCGCCAAATTGTTTGAAAACCTCAGAAGATAAGTGTGTACGTTCAAAACGGTGGCCAAAAGGATCGATTCCTTTTGAACGAATATTCTCTAACTTTTGGCGTCTTACCAAAAGTTGATCATTTAATTCCTCGATATTTGACACGTCTTTCACTCCTCATATTTTTAAAACGTTCTGTTCATAGTCCACAATGTTTTTATTTTACACAATTTCTATCTTCTCTTCATCTTTTTTAATATTATTTTTTATTATTTTTTAAGTTTCTTAAAAATATAGGGTAGTTATTTTTTTATTTTTAAGCCTAGATGTAATAATAAACATTTAAGAAAGTGTTTTCAATGTTTCGCAAATTTGAATGATTTCATAAAAGATTGGCACCATAGATGCGCCGGCAACCGCAATGATGGATGCCTTTATTAATGGGACGCAAAAGGATCAACCATCCCATTCACGATAAGCCGCCTCAATTGCTGAGACGGCTTTATAAATAAACTCCATTAATTATTTATACACAATGAACAAAGATAAACATGAAATTTATTGAAACAGCGCTTTAAACAGCTTGAAACTCAGGTTTTTCTTGCTCTTCCCATTGTGCAGCCACATTGTTTAGAATTGCCCGCAATTCTTCCGCCGTTTCCGCCTGATTAATGGCATTGCGAACCATTCCGTTGCCGCGGATCCCTTTCAAATACCAGGCCGCATGTTTGCGCATTTCGCGTACCGCAATATATTCCCCTTTCAATTTAATCAGACGATCAAAATGTAATAAACAAACATCAATTTTTTCCCTGACGGACGGCTCCGGCATTAATTCGCCCGTTTCAAGGTAATGGACCGTACGATAAATCATCCATGGATTGCCCAGTGCGGCCCGGCCGATCATGACAGCATCAACACCCGTTTCTTCCAGCATCCGTCTGGCATCTTGCGGCGTCTCCACATCTCCATTTCCAATCACAGGAATATCCACATTTTCCTTTACTTGGCAAATCACATCCCAATCCGCTTTTCCTTCGTACATTTGAATGCGTGTCCGGCCATGGACGGCTACCGCACTGCCGCCGGCTCTTTCAATGGCCTGTGCATTTTCGACGGCAAATATATGTTCATCGTCCCAGCCAATACGCATTTTCACCGTCACCGGCTTCTTCACAGCATCCACAACCGCGGCAACCATTTCATACACTTTTTTCGGATCGAGCAGCCATTTTGCTCCCGCTTCACATTTAATGACCTTGTTAACAGGGCAGCCCATATTAATATCAATTATATCAGCGTTTGTATATTGGTCGACAAATTTGGCCGCTTCTACAAGGGTTTCTTTTTCACCACCGAAAATCTGCAATGCAATCGGCTTTTCCCTTTCATCTATATACAGCAATTCCAATGTTTTTTTATTGCGTGTAATCAAACCTTTATCGCTGATCATTTCAGCATAAACAAGTCCTGCTCCAAATTCTTTCACGGTAAGCCTAAAAGCTGCGTTGCTGACACCTGCCATAGGGGCAAGTACCACCCGGTTTGCCATGACGATATTTCCGATTTGAAACGGCTTTGTTTCCACCTGGCTCTCTCCTCCTTTCCTGGTTGATCGATTTATATCAATGCGACTTCACGACGCCCAAACCTTCTTTACAAAGGAAAAGAATCCTTCCACTTCCGAATCCCTTCTTTTTCAATGTCCATATTCCTTAACGCCGTTTCCGCTTGTTGCAGCTTTTCTGTATATGGCTTCTTGGCCACATCCATCAGCGGAACGAGCACGAAGGCCCTCTCAAACATTCGGGGATGGGGAATGATCAATTTTTCCGACTCAATATTGTCATTGTTATAAAGTAAAATGTCAAGATCGATCGTTCTTGGCCCCCAACGGATTGTTCGAACCCTTCCCAAATCATGTTCAATTGATTGACATTTCTCCAATAATTCAAAAGGTGTCAGAGTGGTTTGGGCATAAAGGGCCATATTCAGAAAAGAGGGTTGATTGACATAACCGACCGGAGCCGTCTCATAAATGGGCGATACCTTTTGGATCACAATCCCCTCTTGTTGCTGCAGTAATTTTATGGCCTCTTTCAAATGTTTTTCCCGATCTCCCAAATTTGTTCCTAAGGATAGATAGACATCATTCACTGTAACGACCCCTCACAATTTCAACCGCCACTTCTTTGTAGTGTCCAGGAATTGGAGGATCCGGTTTTACCAGCTCCACCTTGCAGCCAAACACTTGCCCTTTAAACTTTTCTAAAATGGATGAAGCAATCGTTTCCGCTGCCGCTTCAATCAGTTGAAATGACTTCCCCTCCATCACCGTTTTGCATAGTTCATACACGTCCACATAATTTACTGTATAATTCAAATCGTCGGTTTCCCCTGCTTTTTTTGTATCAACGGCAAGGGATACAGTTACCCGAAACCGTTGCCCCAGCACCGTCTCCTCCGGCAATACACCATGATAGCCATAAAACTGCATATCTCTCAAATGTATATAATCCATAATAATCCTCCTAAAAGCATTGATTAATGTCTTTCAGGCAGTTCACCCGTCACTTCAAATTTCCCCATTAATGCATCAATCATTTTTACTGTCCTTGCTACCTCCTTCACATCATGGACCCGGACGATATGGCATCCTTTCATTACTCCATAAGCGCATGCTGCAGCAGTTCCCTCTACCCGTTCATGAAGCGGAACATTTAATATCGTGCCGATAAACCGTTTTCTCGATGCAGCCAGCAACACCGGGTACCCCCATTCCGCAAGCTCGTCCAACCGCCGAAGTGTTTCAATCGTTTGTTGTAAATTTTTGGCAAACCCGATGCCCGGATCAAGGATGATATGCTCATCGGGAACCCCTGCGGCTTTCGCAATTTCAACGCTTTCCTTCAAGTCATTCAAAAAATCCTCAAAGTAGTCGGTATAATTCGTATCCTCACGATTGTGCATCAAAATGATGGGTACGTTGTATCGGGAAGCCACCTTTGCCATTTCCGGATCCGCCTTTGCCCCCCAGATATCATTAATGATGTGGGCTCCCGCTTCGATTGCTGCTTTCGCTACAACGGACTTGTAAGTATCAATGGAGATGATTGCCGGAAGCTGTTCTTCTCTTAATGCCTTAATGACCGGAACAACCCTTGCGATTTCTTCTTCATCGGAAATGCGTGTATACCCGGGACGAGTTGATTCGCCGCCCACATCAATGATTTTCGCACCGTGTTGGACCATCTCTTTCGCATGGGCCAAAGCGGTCTCGACCGAATTATATTTCCCTCCATCCGAAAACGAATCCGGTGTTACATTTAATATGCCCATAACAAAAGTTTCCTTGGTATAATCAAGTTTTATATTATTTATAATTAACGGCTTCGTATATTTTGACAGCATGAACGCACACCTCATTCATTGTTCTTCTATTCATCCTAAACAAGTATATCATTTTCAACATAAATGGGCTTCATGCTCGTTCTTTTTATGTATTGATCAATTTGGAATACCATATGGGAATATCTTTCTTCCCGAAACAAAAAAATCGGCATTATCCCAAAGGACAATGCCGATTTTCCGGTGATTAGTCTTCAAAATTATATAATGCTGTTGATAAGTAGCGTTCACCGTTGGATGGAACAATCGCCAATACGTTAGATCCTTTGCCTAAACGTTTTGCAGTTTGAATAGCAGCGTAGATAGCAGCTCCAGAAGAAATACCGCATAGGATGCCTTCTTCACGGCCTACTTTACGTGCTGTTTCGAAAGCAGTTTCGTTATCAACCGGGAACACAGAGTTATAGATTTCAGTATTTAATACTTTTGGTACGAAACCTGCGCCGATACCTTGGATTTTGTGCGGACCTGGTTTACCTCCGGATAATACAGGCGAATCTTTAGGTTCTACCGCAATAATTTCAATGTTAGGGAATTTTTCTCTCAACACTTCGCCTGCGCCTGTAATAGTACCGCCTGTACCAACACCTGCAACAAATGCATCCAATTGTACCCCTGAATTTTCAAATGCTTCCACAATTTCCGGACCTGTAGTTAAACGATGGATTTCTGCGTTTGCAGGGTTTTCAAATTGTTGTGGCATGAAATAACCGTTTTCTTCTGCAAGAGCTGTCGCTTTTGCAATGGCCCCTTTCATTCCTTCAGGACCAGGTGTCAATACCAATTCAGCTCCATAAGCACGAAGCAATTTACGGCGTTCAATACTCATTGTTTCAGGCATTACTAGAATTGCACGATAGCCTTTTGCCGCAGCGATCATGGCAAGTCCGATACCAGTGTTCCCTGAAGTTGGTTCGATGATTGTGCCGCCTGGTTTTAATTTGCCTTCTTTTTCTGCCGCCTCGATCATTGCCAAAGCGATACGGTCTTTAACAGAGCTTCCTGGGTTGAAATATTCCAATTTAACCCAAACTGTTCCTTCGTCTTCAGTTGTTTGGTGGTTAAGTTTTACAATTGGCGTACGACCAACTAATTCAGTAATAGAATTATATAATTTGCTCATTCATGGTTCCCCTTTCAAATACCGACTATGTTTATAGGTTTTCATGTTTTAATATTAACAACAATTATTGGTTTTTGTCAATGAAAATAGAAGTGAAATTTTGTAAAAATTTTAAATGATAATTAATATTTATTCTCCATAGAACCATGAAACATTAAAATCTCTCCAAAACGTTTCGGGAGAAATGGTGGAAGGCAATTGTTCCATCGCCAAGACCCGTTTAATATGATCTTTTACCTCTTCAAATTCAAAGGATTTCCCATCCATCTTTTCAACGACTTGAACGATTCCATACCGCCCGTCTCTTAAGATGAAAGGTTTGCTGATTTCATTTTTCTCCAACTTCTGAACCGCTTTCAAAATGTTCGGATCCACATCTGACTGCTTTGAAATATAGCCAATATCGCCCCCCAAACTTGCCGATACCGGTTCAAGGGAACGCTCCTTGGCAAGCACCGAAAAATCGGACCCTTTTTCCAGTTCATCCAGAACTTTTTCCGCCTCTTTTTTGGTATTTACCACTATTAATTTTGCCCTGTATGTAGCCTGTATATTATAAAGCGATTCATTTTCTTTGTAATATTCTTTTAAATCTTTTTCATCGATCACGATATCCTTTGTTAATACTTTTTCCAATATCAGCTGGGACTTGATTTGATTTTTCAATTCTTTTTCATCTAATTGCGCAAGCGTTGAATCCATTTCGCTGGATGAAATCATTAAAGAGCGCTCTAAATCAATTTCTTCATCGGTTACGTCAATGTCATATTCTTTCGCTGCCTTTTCCATCACCTTTTCGTTGACCATGCGCTGCAATGTTTCCTTCCCGTAATAGCGCTCCATTTCAGCCATCCATTGTTGCCGGGTGATTTTTTCGCCATCAATGCGTGCAACAACGGTCTCATCATCGCCCGCATCCCCATCTACCAATGCAAATAGCCATAGGACAAACCAAAAAATGTTTCCTAAAAATAAAATGGCAAGCAAAGTCAGCACCGGTTTGGTTTTTAAGCGACGTTTTGATAGCGGCACATTCTGAACAGACCGATTATTTTGATTCATTCTTTGCCTGTATTTCACGGATAAAACCCTCTAACTCCTCTTTGCTAAAATAATATTTTTCCATACAGAAGTGGCATTGCGCTTCAGCTCCGCCATCTTCGTCAATCATTTCTTGAATTTCTTGTATTCCCAGGGATTGAATGGCCGCTCCAAAACGTTCCTTTGAACAGTTGCATTTAAATTGAATAGGCATTGTTTCCAAGACTTTTACATTTCCTTCGCCTAATACGGCTTCCAAAATTTGTTCCGGAGTATAGCCTTTCTCGATCATTTTGGAGATTGGTTCAACAGTTTTTAAACGGGTTTCAATGGCTTCAATGGTTTCTTCATCACACCCCGGCATTACTTGAATAATAAACCCCCCGGCAGCCAGGACGGAATTATCCGTATTGACAAGCACACCTAATCCCACTGATGAAGGGATTTGTTCGGAAGCCGCATAATAATAAGTGAAATCTTCGGCTATTTCCCCGGAAACAATCGGTGTCTGCCCTGAAAACATTTCCCTTACACCCAAGTCTTTTACAATTGTTATGCTGCCTTGGGTTCCAACCGCGCGGCGCACATCCAATTTCCCGGCTTCATTTAGCGGGAAATGGATATGAGGATTTGTAACATACCCCCTTACTTCTCCTTTTCCATTCGCATCGATCAGCACGATTCCTATTGGGCCGCCGCCTTCGATTTTGATTGTAATTTTATCATCCTGGTTCATCATGGACCCCATCATCACACCCGCTGTCAAAGCCCTGCCCAAAGCAGCAGTCGCAGTAGGCCAAGTATCATGCCTTTTTTGTGCTTCTCCGACTGTATTCGTTGAACGTGCTGCATAGGCACGTATCTTCCCGTCAAATGCCAACGCTTTTACTAAATAATCTTCCATATCAACATTCCTCTCTCCAGTTATTGATTTCTTTTATATATAATGTATAGCCCTTTTAATGTTAAAAACTTGTCCACGATATCAATCACTTTCGTTTCATTTGAAAAGAACTCGGCAAGTCCCCCTGTCGCAATCACCAAAGGTTCATCCTTGCTCTGCTCTTTCATGCGGTTGACAATTCCTTCAACCAGTCCGAGGAATCCGTAAAAAATACCAGATTGGATGGAAGCGACTGTATTTTTCGCAATCACATCCACCGGTTTGACAAGCTCGACCCGCGGCAATTTCGATGCCTTTGTAAATAGGGCATCCAAAGAGATTGTGACACCCGGGGTAATCGCCCCTCCTAGATAATGACCTTTTTCATTAATATAACTGAAGGTGATGGCCGTTCCAAAATCCACCACAATCAACGGCCTTGTCCCATATTCATGCACAGCTGCAACCGCATTGACGATGCGGTCTGTTCCAACTTCCCGGGGATTATCGCATTTGATATTTAAACCTGTTTTAACCCCTGGACCAACAAAAAGGGGGCTAATATGAAAATATTTCCGGCACATTTCTTCCAACACGTGCATGATTGGCGGCACGACAGAAGAAATGATGATTCCATCAATATCGCTGAAGGCGATTCCTTCATAGTTAAAAAAGGCATATAAATGCATGGCGTATTCATCAGCCGTTTTATTCTTTTCCATTTCCATTTTCCAATGGTGCGCCAATCGGTCATTTTGATAAACGCCTAAAGAAATTTTTGAATTTCCAACGTCAATTGCCAAAATCACTGCAATCACTTCCATTTTACGTTTGATGAAATAATACCATATTGCATGATGTTCGCTCAAAAAGATTCATCTTTCGCACAAAAAAAGCGGCACCAGGAATATTATTCTGATGCCACTAACACAATGTTTATTCCTTTTTCTCCCCGTTGAAACGATTCAAATCAGGGGAATCTCCTTTTGGTAAATCATCTGTCGTCGGCGCTTTCGGTTCACCGGCAACTTCTTGATGAATTTGCGCAGAGCCGGCCTTTTCAATGCTTGCTTCATTTGATTCAGAAGCAGACTCATTTTTATTTTCTTCTTGTTTCGGTTCCACTGTTGAGATTTTAACGGATTCTTCTTCCGTTTTTTCAGGCAAGCAGCCGTAATCGCGCAAGTGTTCAATTTGCTCTGCGTTTAATGTTTCATGTTCCAATAGGGCTTGCGCAATCCGATCTAATAAATCACGTTTTTCTGTCAGAATGCGTTTTGCCCGTTCATATTGCTCGGTCACAATTTTTTGCATTTCTTTATCAATTTCATAAGCAATCGCTTCAGAGTAGTTCTGATCTGTATTGAAGTCCCGCCCCAAGAAAACATTTCCGCTTTGAGGGGATCCGAATTGCAATTGGCCCAATTTCTCGCTCATGCCAAATTCCGTCACCATGCGGCGGGCAATTTCCGTAACTTTTTGGAAGTCATTATGAGCACCAGTGGAAATTTCCCCTAGTACAATTTCCTCTGCTGCCCGTCCTCCAAGAAGTCCGGTAATGCGATCCAGCAATTCTTCTTTTGTTTGGAAGAAACGCTCTTCTTTTGGAAGCATGATTGCATAACCGCCCGCTTGGCCCCGCGGAACAATCGTCACTTTGTGAACTTTTTCCGCTGAATCGAGCGTTAAACCGATTACAACGTGCCCTGCTTCATGATAAGCAACAAGTTTTTTCTCTTTTGGCGTATATGCTCGGCTTGTTTTAGCCGGTCCGGCAATTACCCGGTCACTAGCTTCGTCAATATCTTCCATATAAATTTTCCGCTTTCCTTTGCGCGTTGCAACTAGAGCCGCTTCGTTCAGCAAGTTTTCCAAATCCGCACCTGAAAAACCTGGCGTCCGTTGAGCGACGGCCTTTAAATCCACTTCTTCCGCAAGCGGCTTATTGCGCGCATGAACTTTAAGAATCGCTTCCCGTCCTTTGACATCCGGATAACCTACCGTGATTTGGCGGTCAAAGCGGCCTGGACGCAACAACGCTTTATCCAGGATATCCGGGCGGTTTGTAGCAGCAATAATGATTATTCCTTCATTTGCGCTGAAACCATCCATTTCGACAAGCAACTGGTTCAACGTTTGCTCACGCTCGTCATGGCCTCCGCCGAGACCTGCACCGCGTTGGCGTCCTACCGCATCAATCTCGTCGATAAAGATGATACATGGCGCATTTTTCTTCGCTGTTTCAAACAAGTCGCGAACGCGGGATGCACCCACCCCTACAAACATTTCAACAAAGTCTGAACCGGAAATGGAGAAGAACGGAACTCCTGCTTCACCTGCAACAGCCCGGGCAAGCAATGTTTTCCCGGTACCTGGAGGACCCACTAACAAAATCCCTTTTGGAATGCGTGCCCCCATCTCTGTAAACTTGCGGTGGTCTTTCAAAAATTCTACTACTTCCACCAATTCGGCCTTTTCTTCATCTGCTCCTGCAACATCCTCGAAGCGGACTTTTTTCTTATCCGCTTCATATAATTTCGCTTTGCTTTTGCCGAAATTCATCACTTTATTTCCTCCGCCCTGAGTTTGGCTCAAGAGGAAGAAGAATAAAATGATGATAATAATGAATGGTATGATGCCAGTGAAGAATTGTACCCATCCACTGGTTTCAGGAGCTGGCAAAAAACGTATATCCGGATTGTTTTTTACTGCATTATCTATTTTTTCCATCAGCGCTGGGTTGTTTTGAGGAAGGTTCACGGTGAAGGTTTGATCTTCTCCGCCTGCAAACTCGCCCTCTACAACAAAAACACCCGCATCCGGCTGAATGCTTAAAGATTTGATTTTTCCATTTTCTAAGGCGTTAATAAATTCGCCATAAGTCAATTCTTTTGACGGTTGGCTACCACCGTTGAAGGTGCCAAAAATACCGATCACGACAAGAAAAATTAATAAATAAAGTATGGTGTATCGGAATATTCGATTCATCCCCAGCCTCCTCACAACTTAACACAAAAACTATAAGTAAAATCTTAACATACCATTATTTCATCATACAATGAAATGCACTGATAATGTAGCGTTTTTGCTTTTTTGTCATTTTTTTGGCATGCATTCCGTTTAAAAGGAATATACTTCTCTTTTTAATATACCAATGTAAGGTAGATTGCGATATTTTTCCGCATAGTCCAATCCATAACCTACTACAAATCCATCCGGAACTTCAAATCCGACGATATCTGCTTTTATATCCACTTTCCGGCCGGATGGTTTATCCAGCAAGGTCACAATTTTAATGGAGTTGGCTTTGCGGTATTTGAACAAGTCCACTAAATAACTTAAGGTCAGCCCGCTGTCTATAATATCTTCGATGATGATGACATCCCGGCCTTCCACACTCGTGTTTAAATCTTTCAATATTTTTACCTCTCCTGAAGAAACCGTGGCATTTCCATAACTTGAAACATCCATAAAATCTATTTCAATATATGAATCGAACCTTTTCATCAAATCCGTCATAAATGGGATGGCCCCTTTTAATACACCGACGGCCAATGGAAATTTATCCTTATATTCTTCAGTCAATTGTGCTCCAATTTCTGCAATTCTTTCTTGTATTTGATCTTCTGTAAACAATATTTTTTCGATATCATTATGAATCATGGTGTTCCTCCTAGCGCGAATAACAATTTCAAAACGACAGTTAGAATAATGAAACAAATTCATGTGAATTGCCCTTAAAAAGAATTATAGCCATTTTTAATGAATATTTAAAATAAACCTCATTTATTGTTAAAAACTTTTTGAATAATCATGACCATATCATCGTTCATTCTTTTCGCTTTGGAGAAGCGATGGTTCGCTCGGATCCCTACTACTGCTAGGATTTCATCTTTCGAATCAACTAGGATCGGCCAATCATCTCTTTCGATTAAAGGGATTTTTTCATCAATAAAAAGGCGGGATAAACGTTTTGCCTCATGCATGCCTTTTAAATGTATCCGGTCCCCTTCTTTCCGATTTCGAACTTTAAGAGGAAAAGCGATGCTATCAGAATTGAAATAGTAAGAAGCAGTGGCATTTTGCTGGAAGTTGGCCGTTTCATCGGAGATTTTCCCTATGTATAAACGGAAACCGTTGAAAACGTTCCATTCTCCAATTTCAACTGTCTGAATGCTGTCATCAGCTTTTGATGCCCGATATTTAAAGAAGGTAATAATATCATAACTTCTGTTTGCTATATATTGGTCTGGCAGATGAATCATTGCATTCCCTTCTTGGGATTTGCATAATTCCAGAATTTTACTGCAAATGGAAAAACCTTTGTCATCCGAAAAACGATAAAGATAGTTTAATAGTATTAAAATGATTCTCCTTTGTAAAGCAAGTGGCTCTTTTTGAAGACGTTGAATATGTAATATAAAGCCGTCCCCCGCCTTTTCCACAACAAAAGAAAATCGGCTGAGGGCGAGCTCATTCAAATATTCGTCATCTTGCTGCAAACTTTGGGACAATTGAAACGCATGAACCGCAACTTGAGGGTTCTCTTTTTTCAATAACGGGACAATATGATGGCGGAACCGGTTGCGGGTATAATCGTCCTTCAAATTGCTCGCATCCTCCCGGAAAGTGCCGCCTTGACCCTCCAAATATTTCCTGATTTCTTCCTTTGTCACTGTCAAAAATGGACGGATAATCGTCCCGGCGGCAAATGTCCGTTTGGAAGATATGCCTTTGAAACCTCCGACACTCCCCGATCTTGTCAGTGCCATCAGCATGGTTTCCAACTGATCATCCGCATGATGGGCCGTTACCAGCTTGTTAATTTTGTGTTGTTTCATCATTTCTGCAAAATAGGCATAACGCTCCCTGCGACAGACGGCCTGAGCGTTCCCGCCTTCTTTTTTTAATATCTCCGGAATCGGAATGCTCGTGCTGAAAATAGGGAGATTCTTTTCTTGGCAAAACCGCTCCACAAATAATCGATCTTCATAGGAAACTTCCCCTCTTAACATATGGTCCACATGGGCTACATACAAGTCAATTTCCCATATTTTTTGAAAATGAAGAAAAAAATGGAGAAGACCCATGGAATCAACGCCGCCGGAACAAGCGATGAGAAGACGGTCTCCCGCTTCGACCAGTTGTTCTTCTTCTATAAACTTTTGCACTTTCTTTTCAAATGATAAAGTTGCCATCTTCTCACCCCGTTTTCATGAATTGGCCGGTCTAAATACAGCCCATTTGGGCGCAACGTGAGATACATTATAGATGATGACCGTGCAATCATCCTCTACTTCATATTTACCCTGATAGCTGTCCATGACGTCGTAAAGCAGGGCTTCAATCGGGATTCCTAAACGGATTTTGGATTTGATCAATTCAACAAAAAACTGTTCTTGTTCATCCCAATCATACTTGCTGGAGAATAACCCGTCAGAAACCATTACGACATAATCATCCGCCATCAAGTTAACTTTTTCTGTTTCAATCGAGAATACCGGCATAAAACCTACCGGAGCCGAAGATCCTTCCACTTTTATCAGACGATCTCCGCGCAAAATATACGTGGACATGCTTCCCGCTTTCCAGGACCACAATTCTCCCTTTTGCAAATCCACCAATGCAAAATCAATCGTCGCATACATATCCACTTCTCGATTTAAACTGAGCACATAATGCAACGTATGCATGGCAGTCTCCGGATTCATATTATAGCTTAAACATTCTCTCATCAACCGCACAAGACGTCGGCTTTCCCGCTTCGCTTCACGGCTGTGCCCCATGCCATCCGATAACATGACGGCCACCAGTCCGGGATGAATATGGAAAATGGCATGGGAATCCCCGGAGACTGCGTTGGAATGTTTGGCTTTACTATATATATCATACTGTATTTTGTATCGGACGGCAGAACGAAATCTCACTTGGAAATGTTTAAATGGCTTTTGATGATTGGAGATCCGATCCACTTGAAACGGTTCGGAAAACACTTCGTAAAGAACAGGCAAAATCATTCGTTCGCACAATAAATATAAATCATCTTTATCCTGGGGGTTCACAAAAGAGCAAACGATGACCCGCTCACCCACTGTATTGTTCAACACATCAATTTGAAAACAATCAATATTCGCCCTCTTAAATTCCTGGCCCAATTCCTCTTCGACGGTTTTGAAAGAAAGTGTTTCATTTTTCATATCTTCCATCAGTTTATTTAAGTGATTGCTTAAATCCCTTAACTGCAGCGCAATCATTTTTTTCCCATGATAGAATTGCCCATTCATTTTGTCGTTATACAACTGATAATCAAGTTCTTCCAGCAATTTCGACGATTTTACGCATTTCGCCCTGATCAGCTCTTCCGTTTGCATCTGTTCCGCTTCGCTTAATCTCGATTTTGCATGGAACCATCTCCGTATATTCTCATCCATGCCGATATTATTTTCTCCCCAACACCGCTCATATCGGAAACAACTCATGCAAGTGGCGCACGGCTCTATTTTCCTCATGCCGCTTACATGTTCTGTCGATGTAAAATGGTCAAACACCAATTCTTTCATAAACAAAACAAAACGCTGAAACGTCTCCAATTTTTCCGTTGTATGTTCCGTCAGCCATTGCTGCCGTTTCAAGAGCACTTCATCCCGTTTAGGACGGATGATGTTTTCCAAAAAGCCCAGCATTTTTTGAGGCAGTAATAAAAAGACGACTCCCGCAATCAACATGGAAACAAAGTATACGCTATCAAGGGGCAGTGTCGAATCATAAAAAAAGAAAAAAATGCTCGGAATAAAACTTCCCAGTACAACCCCTGTCCTTCCCAATCCTTTAAAGAGACCGCTCGTTACACCCGTTAAAGAATAGACGGCAATCATGCCTGTAAAAGAAAGTTCCGAAATCCCCACCAATGCCCCGATAATGGTGGATACGCTTGATGCAACGGTTACTCCGCCAGCAATCGCGGCAATCAAAATGGATAAATGCATGACGAATGTAAACAACGAGAAATAAGAGATGGTCAGGGCGTGCATCCCGGTAAGCACAACCGCCAAAATCACCAGTCCCGCTCCTATGCGTTCATAACCCCATGCAGCGGACCAAAATCGGTACGGTTCCACAAAAAACAGTTTCACAAAGATTGTCATGAAAAACGCCAAAATCATTTCATAATAAACATACATTTGGACGATCATAGGAGGGATGCCCATATGCGCCAATCCTTGCCATAAAAACTGCCCAAAAAAGACAGCAAAAGCCACAGCAACAGCTGCGGGCGGCTTCCAATACCGAAAACGCGTCAGCAATTCGTAAATGCCGAGCTGAATTAACAATATGAACCCCTGTCCGAAACTCAAACTAAGGGCGCCCGCGAGTCCGCCAACAAACACAGCCCACTTTTCATTTTCATATCGTTGCCGTACAATTGCCCACAATGGCAATAAAAAAGGGACTGCAGCTTCAAACATGACCGCTCTTGCAAGAAAAAAAGCCAAAAGGAAAAAGAACGAATGAATAAGGACGCTCATCTTTTTGATAGAAAAACGGGCAAACCGATCTGGCCATGACATTTTTTCATTGAGTATTTGAATATTTGACATATTCCATCCCCCTTTAGAGATATTGTTGCGCTCTATTATAAAAAATTGGGGATGTAAAATTTGTCTAGTACTGCTCTAGTTTTAAAAATTTGTTCGACGAATTGCTTAATAACTTAACAAATTATTTTCTTTCGCAAGTTGTGTCGCTTTTCATCAATATTTATTTGATTGCAATAACAGTTTTTTATGACAACATAATATTGTATGGGTATTAAAAACTTTTTAGATATAACTCCTAAAAGCTTTCTCGCCCCACTAAATTGGCGTCAATCTTTGAAGCGCAATGCATTTACGAAACATATGCTCGGCAAAAACAAGTGAAATGGGTACTGATTTTATAAAAAAAAGTCGACTATTGGCAGGAAATAGTCGACTCTTTTTTACGGTTAACCGATGATGTTACCTCTATATTTTGACAATTTATTTACGCTAAACTTCTTCACTTAATAGACAGCAAACTACCCTCTTCTTGCGCCACGTCCACCTCGTTTTGACTCAGTTGCGCGTCTTAATGAAGCAAGACGCTCATCACTATCTCTTAAAAATTTTGCCAATTTTTGTTCAAAGCTTTCTCTCGATTGACGTTCATTTCGTTCATTTGAACGGTGGTCTCGACGTGGTCTTTGAGGACGGTCAGGTCTTTCTGATTGGTCTTTAGCCTTTCTGATGGAAAGTCCAATTTTTCCATCCTCTTCTACATTTAACACTTTTACTTCCACAATATCTCCGACTTTGAGATGATCGTGGATGTCTTTTACGTAGTTATCAGCTACTTCGCTAATGTGGACAAGGCCCGTTCTACCATCTGGCAGCTCAACAAATGCTCCAAAATTTGTAATTCCTGTGACCTTCCCTTGTAATTTGCTGCCTACTTCAATTGACATAAAAAAAATGCTCCTCCTTAAAAATTTAGCGGCTAAAACTAAGCCAGAATTTTTGTTATATATAGATTATATACGAGCAAAAAAAAATGTAACTGCTCTCTTTCATTATAGCCGACAAAAAAAGAGTGTCAACAAGACAACTCTTTTTTCGGCATCTATTTTTTGAATTTTATCATCACTTTTTACAAAAATTTCTTTTTGTCAGAAAAATATTATGAAGGTCCGATAAACATTATTTATCACTATTTTCTTTATGCTTTTCCTCTTCTTCAGCTGATTTTTCATCTTTATCTTTTTTTTCCTGATCCTTTTTTGGAATCGTAAAAATGATTTCTCCTTTATCGGACAAGAAATACTCTTTGCGGGCCAGTTTTGCAATATATTCGTCATCTTCCAGCTTCTTTATTTGCAATTTTAGTTGCTCCTGTTGTTTTTTTACTTCTTCCAGCTCCGCCAGCATCTTCTCTTTTTGCGCTTCTTTTTCCGCCAATCTTTCGTTTTGGTTCAAAATCATGCCCATCAAACAAACCAGGACGACGGATGCGATAATGAAAAATGCTGTCAGCCTTCTTCTCAATCCTATTTTCTTCTTTACCTTTTTTTCCAATTGGCGGTCCGCTGTACGAACGTAATCATTTTCGATTTTACGAACATTCATGGTTTGTTTCCGATGATAGCCATTACCCACATCCGTCACCTCCCGAAAATTCACTATAATGTCATTATACCTTAGTTATGGTTGCTTTTTGAAGATGGCTCTTTTCATGTTTATAAATTTTCTTTGAAAAGGTTTTTGGATGATGGTCCAAAGTTTATAGAACGGCCAAATGAATATCTTGATGATTCGTACAAGCAGACGGATCATTCCCCGGATCATTTTGAAAACAAAGTTGATAAAGGCGATGATCGGCCGAACGATCAACATAATGAACAGCCGGCCAAGAAATCGGAAAAATGGCTGAAATATCGATTCATAAAGAAAGATGCCTAAGATTTGTGATAATGGGTCGACTAAACGCCACTCTCCACCCTTTATGATGAAAATGATATAAAAGCTGGCAACACCTAATAAAGCCCAGACGATGATTTCGAGAATCCAAGATATTTTTCGTAATAATGACTTGGGAGCCAAGGCGCTGATGCAGATTCTTGTTGCGTCAATAACCGCGCCAATAAGGATGCCGCTCGCCGCCATTATTACGATGCTGAAAAATTGTTCGTTGACCGTCATCCAAACAATTTATGGAGAAAGCCTTTAGCCAACCCTGCGTCGTCATCATCGTATTGAAGAGCTTTGACATTGCCTTCCAATGTCAATAACCCTTTGTCCACATCCAAATGGACAATGCGCAATTCTTCCCCCCGAATGAGCAGATGACCTTGGGAAGTCCGTACGTAAAATTCCTCCTGATCGAATCTTTCAATTTCCTTTACTGATGTCATATCCAATCTTTTTCTATTTCTCACAGTCACAAGGTGATCACCGGAAGTGATAGTATAATTGTTTTCCTGATGTAATTGTGTCATAATCCGTTCCTCCTTCTAATGGTTTGTTCTGTTCACTTTATGCGGGAAATAAAAAAAGCATGACAACAAACCCGTGCCATGCTATAAAAAAATATTTTTTCTTCTCTCTTTATCTTCTTCATCATCAATAAATTCTGGTTCGATTTTATCCAGTTTTTCTTCCTTGATGATGGTATACATTTTGCCGGCCTCTTCTTTACGGACATTTTCTTTAATTTCTTCAATCCGGACAGTGACGATTTTTTGTCCAAAACGGATAGTCAGTTCATCGCCGGCATTGACATCGGTAGAAGCTTTTGCCACTTTTCCGTTGATGGTGATTCGTCCTTGATCCGCCACTTCTTTTGCCAATGTGCGGCGTTTAATTAATCGGGATACTTTTAAAAACTTGTCTAGTCGCATAGGCTACTCCTTTTCTAATTGTTTTGCTTCATTCCAAAATTCGTCCAATTGTTCCAATGTAAAATCTTCGAAAGATTTTCCGCTCTTTCTTACCTGTTCTTCGACAAATCTAAACCTTTTTGCAAATTTTTCATTGGCGTGAATCATCGCTTCCTCAGGGGAGATTTTATAAAAACGGGCGATATTGACAAGAGTGAACAATACATCCCCAAACTCATCCAATATAGTGTCATTTGTACCTTTCTCTAATTCATTGCGAAATTCCTGCCATTCCTCTTCAAATTTCTTGATCGCTCCGGCTGCATCAGGCCAGTCAAAGCCGACTGAAGCGGCTTTTTTCTGATAATTATAGGACGTTTGCAATGAGGAACCAGGGCGGTATTCTCCTTTAAGCAGCGATTCCTCCTGTTTGCCCTTCTCTTTCTTTTTAATTTCCTCCCAATTCAATACGACTTCATCGGCATCTTTTACGCTGATGTCGCCAAAAACATGCGGATGGCGGCGAATCATTTTCCCGGAAATACTTTCTAATACTTCCTCCAAATTGAAGTAACCTTCATCTTCTCCGATTTGGGCATGCAAAAACACTTGCAACAAAATATCCCCGAGTTCTTCCACCATGCCAAAATCGTCTTTTTCATCGACCGCTGCAAGAAACTCATGAACTTCTTCGATCAAATATTTTTTTAAGCTTTCATGGGTTTGCTTGCGATCCCACGGGCAGCCGTTCGGGCCGCGCAACGTCGCAATGATCCTTCTGAAAGTCGTCCAATCTTTTAAAGCATCCAAATCGCTTTTTACCGGCGGAACATAAACCGTTGTCAAGTTATTGAGTTCCACCGTCTGATCCAATTCATATAGCGGCACGGTTTGAAGCTGTTCATTGCTGGATCCCGCACCGGTAATAACCGTGACCGGATAATCATCCCTGTATTTTTCCATCAATTTTAATTTTACCTCGGAAGCGCTGAACTGGTCATACACTTGGGCAATCAGCACATGGCAACGCATATTGACATCATGGATGGAGAAACTTGTTCCATCCAACAATTGGAATCCTTCAATGGGATCAATTTTTAACGCGGTGAAAATGGCATCTAAAAAGCTTTGTCCCCCTTCGATGGAAATTTGGACTTTGCCTTGTTTTTCAGCCTCAATCAGCATTTGCACCGTTTGTTCCGCCACTAAAGGATGCCCGGGAACGGCATAGACCACTTGCCCGTCCTTCGCGGCTTCTACCAAATGTTCAACAATTTCCTCGTATACAGGCTGAAAAGCATCATGTTTTTCGTATACTTCATCGAAACTTTCAAATCGCAATCCTTCCTTTTGCAATTCCGCAAGAACAGGGTGATCCATTGTACGAACGAACACTTTTTTTGCTTCTTTCAATTTTTTATACACGCCCATTGGCAATTGTTCATAATCCGACGATCCGAGTCCAACGATTGTAATCTGCATACAACCACCTACTTTCGATTATTTAACCAAAGCTGATAAGCGGCCATCCGGCGTCCCAAAGGGATGAAGAACCATTCTTTTTCCGAAAGCATCCGGGATTTTGCCACAAATGTCAAAAATACAAAAGCTCCTACCGCAATCAAGATCATGCCGAAAACGGCGGCTTCCATTCTGCTGTTGCCAAAGATTCCCCCAAACACGCCGAAACATTGATCGATTATGATGACTGCGATGGCCATGGCAATGCTTGCACCGCTTAATTTTATGTAAAAATCCCAAGGAGCCAATTGGACAAATGTTAATTTTTTTAAATAAACCGCCATTAATATTGCAGCTATAAATAACATCGCCGTACTAGCGACAGCCGATCCTAAAACATTCCAAACGGGAACAAGGACAACATTCCCGATTGCTTTGAAAATGATGGCACCTGTCAAAATAACAAAGGGCACCTTCAATTTTCCCATTCCTTGCAAAATGGCCGTAAATGTCAGAATGATCGAGAGCGGAACAATTTGCAAAACAAAGACTGACAATACCTTCTGCAAGGAATTGGTTTCAAACAACATCTCATTTACATATGGCATGACAATGACGAGGCCAAGCGAAGAGGCTACGCCAAACAAAAGCGCCGTGCGATAAGTCAATTGAATAAAAGGCTTCGCTCCTCTTCCGGTTTTCTTTTTGGACTGAATCGCCACAAGAGGAACAACCGCAATCGACAGCGAGGAAGCAATTACAATCCCTAATTGAACGAGGGGTTGTCCACGGTCATAAATCCCTTTCATTTCCTTGGCCGATTGGGCATCGATTCCGCTTTCCACCATCAATGAATACACAGTAAAGGAATCAATGAGCTGAAAACACAGAAGCAACAAACTGCTCATGCTGATGCTGATGCTTAAAACGGTCACTTCTTTGATGATCGGCCATTTCTTTTCCCGGCCCCTTGCATGTTGAAATAAAGAAAGATTGAATACTTTTCTAAAGTAATGAACCATTAAAAATACTCCTGCCGCTTCTCCGGCCACGGTTCCTAACACAGCCATATTCCCCGCGGAATAAAGGGAACCCGAAACAGCCATCACGAAAAAAGCTCCTGCCAAAATAATGGTCACACGGATCAATTGTTCAAATACTTGGGCTTTCGCAACGGGCGCCATCTCCCCCCGGGACTGGAATGTTCCTTTCATCAGCGCCAAAAACGGCATAAACAACGTCACAAAAGCGCCTGTTCTTAGGAGTGGGGACAACTCTTCATCCCCCATCCAATCCGCCAGTAATTCCGCCCCAAAAAATAAGATTGAAAAAAACATCAACGACAAACCTGACAGATATAAAAATACCGTTCTAGCAATGATGCCTTTTTTTCGGATGGCATCCCGGCCGAGCTCCGCATCTGCCAGCATTTTTGAAATGGCAACGGCAAATCCGCCCGATGTCCATGCAACAAAAAATGATATAAACGGATAAACTTGCTGGTAAATGTAAAAGCCGGCATCTCCCACTAAATTTTGAAAAGGGACCCGATAAATTGCACTCAGCACTTTTACAATAAGAGCCGAGACGGTTAAGAGCAGTGCCCCCTTCATATAGCCTTTCAATCCGATCGAATTTGACATATTTGTTTTCTCTTTCCTTTCTTCACATAAGAAAGTATACCAAAGACTCTTTCAAATAATAAAACAACTTTCCTATTTCCGATAACAAAAAAATAATCCATCTGTTATTCTTCCAATATTTTCTTATTTTTTCAATAACACTAAAAAAAACATCATTTTCCCCTTAAGAGAAAATGATGTTTTTTCATAATGTTTGTTTCCAAATTCTTTCTAATTCTCCATTTGCTTTGCCAAGAAATGAGCCGCCGTTTCCGCTGCTTTTTGCTCCACTTCGCTTAAATAATGGACTTTTGAAAGAAGATACACTGCCCCAATTGTGTCGCCGTTTACCACAATCGGTGCCACGCAATAGGATTTTACTTGTTCGAATTGGCCTGGCACCAACTCAATTGTTGTTTCCTGTTTTTCCAATACAATATTCCGTTGTTTCATAAATTCCTCCGCAAAAGGTGAAAGACGGCGATTTGTGTAATCTTTTTTCGACAATCCTGCCACTGCAATCATTTCATCACGATCGCTGATTAAAGCAGGAGTGCCTATTGTTTCATACAAAGATTCTACATATTCTTTTGCAAACTCGCCTAAATCATTAATAGGTGAATATTTTTTTAGAATAACTTCCCCTTCCCGGTCAGTATAAATTTCCAAAGGATCTCCTTCTCGTATCCGCATGGTTCTGCGGATTTCTTTCGGGATTACAACACGACCTAAATCATCAATTCGACGAACTATTCCTGTTGCTTTCATCTACGCTGCCTCGCTTTCTGAAGTCTTAATTTCACAAATAGTATGCTTAATCTTTAGGCAAAGTATGCAAAAAATACATGCGGAGGATTTTGTGTAAAATGTTTTTATTGCATCGAAAAATTGTAAAATTAATATGCCCCAAAAATTTTAAAAATATAACAATTTAATGAAAAACAAGCAAAATATTGGGGTAAACAAAATGACCCAAATGAGTATTTGGGTCATGTTTACAGTCTTATTTTGCTTCCTGTTCCACTACATTATTCTTCCTTGCTTTATAAATAATTTCAGCCACTTGCTCCAGCACATCCAACGGTTCGTTGTTTCCGCATTTTTTCCCGTCGATGGTGATCGTCAAAATCGGTCCGTCCATGCTAAAACCAACCGCTTTTTCAAACTTCATCGTTTCCGAAACAACGACTGAACCATCGAGATTTCTTGTGCCTTCTTCAGAAAACACAATTGAAATGATTTTCTGCTTTTCTTTTATCGAAACAATGCCGGATTTGCCTGCCCATGCTTTTATCCGCGCTATGCGCAAAAGTCTTTCCGTTTCGGGAGGCATGTCGCCAAACCGATCGTGCAGTTCTTCGACAATTTCATGATAATCTTCCGGGTTTTCCATCGCTTTAATCCGCTTATACATTTGAATTTTTTGATATCCGTCAGGAATATATTTATCAGGGATATATGCATCTACATGCAAAATAATCTCCACTTCTTCCTTCTCTTCGCGTTTTTCGCCTTTTTGTTCGGCAATAGCCTCTTCCAGCAACTGGGTATACAAATCAAATCCCACCGTATCGATAAATCCGTGCTGCTGGGCCCCGAGCAAGTTTCCGGCACCGCGAATGGAAAGGTCGCGCATGGCAATTTTAAAACCTGATCCCAGCTCCGTAAATTCTTTAATCGCCTGAAGACGCTGCTCCGCCACTTCCGTTAATACTTTATCCCGCTGATACATGAAATACGCGTACGCCACCCGGTTCGATCTTCCTACGCGGCCGCGCAATTGATAAAGCTGGGAGAGCCCCATTTTATCTGCATCCTGGACAATCAGCGTATTGACATTCGGCATATCGACGCCGGTTTCAATAATTGTCGTTGTCACAAGCACATCAAATTCACCGTTTAAAAAGTTCAAAATCACGGATTCCAATTGGGATTCAGACATCTTTCCATGGGCATATCCGACGCGGGCCTCCGGTACGAGTGTCTGAATTTCTTCCACTTTTTTCGTCATATCTTCCACGCGGTTATATAAATAAAATGTTTGGCCTCCGCGGGCAATTTCTCTTTCGATGGCTTCCCGCACCAACGCCGGGCTGTACTCCATCACATACGTTTGGACAGGAAACCGGTTTTGCGGAGGTGTTTCAATAACCGAAAGGTCCCGAACGCCGATCATGGACATATGGAGGGTTCTTGGAATCGGTGTGGCCGTCAACGTCAATACATCTACGTTCGTTTTTAATTGTTTGATTTTTTCTTTATGGGCAACACCAAATCGTTGTTCCTCATCGACAATCAATAATCCCAAATCTTTGAAAGCAACATCTTTCGAAAGAAGCCGATGGGTCCCGATGACGATATCCACCGTTCCATCTTTTAATCCCTTTATTGTTTCCGCCTGCTCTTTTCTCGTGCGGAAGCGGCTGAGCAATCCGACATTAATCGCATACCCTTCGAATCTCGCGCAAATGGTTTCGTAATGCTGCTGTGCTAAAATGGTCGTCGGGACAAGGAACGCTACTTGTTTTCCATCCATAATCGCTTTAAAGGCCGCGCGGATGGCCACTTCCGTTTTCCCATATCCTACATCTCCGCAAATAAGCCGGTCCATTGGTCGTTCCCTTTCCATATCCCGCTTTACTTCCATGATGGTCCGAAGCTGGTCTTCCGTTTCTTCATAAGGGAATGCACTTTCAAATTCCCGTTGTTCATCCGTATCCGGAGAAAATGCATATCCCTTTTCCGCTTCCCGTTTTGCATAGAGTTTAATCAGTTCTTCGGCAATATCCTTCACAGCGGAGGAAACTTTCGCCTTCGCTTTTTTCCATTCCGTACCGCCCAGCTTATGGAGCTTTGGTTCTTTCCCTTCCGAAGAAACATATTTTTGGACTAAATCGATTTGATCGACGGGCACAAATAATTTATCATCGCCCCGGTAACGAATATGGAGGTAATCTTTATGGGTTCCGTTTACTTCAAGGGTTTGGATGCCGAGATATTTCCCAATTCCATGATGAACATGGACCACATAGTCTCCCGGTTTGATTTCTGTATAGCTTTTGATTCGTTCCGCATTGGTCATTTTTTGAGGACGGGTTTTTCTGCGTTTCGTTTGCTGCTTGAATAATTCATCATCTGTTACAATGACAATGCGTTGCAATCCCAATTCAAATCCGGAAGTCAGTTGGCCTTCCACCAGGAAAATACCTTCTCCGGAAGGCGGTCCTATAATGGCATCAATCTCGTAATCTTCCAACATATTTTTTATTTTCTCTAAACGTTCTTTCTCTGCCACGATAATCACGGTGAATTTTTCTTGTTTCCAACGCTCAACCTCATTTTTCAGAAGAGACATTTGCCCGTGAAACTGTTGCATCGGCTTGCAAGAAAAACTCATGGTCTGGTCAAAACGGATGCCGGTAAAACTGCGGGTAAACAACATAAAGTGGACTTTCGGCAAATCTAGTTTTGAAAATATTTTTTTGAAAGAGTAAGAAGGTTGAACATCATGGACCATTTTCCCTTCCTCAATCAATGAAATGAACCACTCTTCCTCTTCCCTCTCCCAGGCTTCGCATACCTCTTGAATTCTTCCCAGCTCATCAAATAAAACGATGCCGTCTTTTGAAAAATAATCTCCTAAAAATGCCGGATGGTCATATAATAAAGAACCGTACTTGGTTACATGGTCGGGCAAATTTCCTTGTTTGAGCATTTCTATATCATACTGGATGTTTTCATATAACGCCTCTTTTACTTCCTGTTTTTTTACCTTTTGTATGCTTTTTGCCAGCGCCTTTTCAAGACGTTCAGCCAATTCACTGCGCTGATCCATTGTAAGCAGCAATTCAATGGCCGGAAGAATACGGCATGACTCCAATTTTCTAATGGAGCGTTGATCATCGGCAGAAAATTCGCGAATGGAATCGATTTCCGTATCAAAAAGCTCAATACGAAATGGTGACTCTGCATATGGTGGGTAGATATCCAGTATTCCTCCACGCAATGCAAACTCACCTGGGGTTGTTACCATCTGACTTCTTGTATAACCCATTTCAACTAATTTCGAAAGCCATTGGTCTATATTAATTTCTTGTCCGACATGTGCTTCTAAAACATTTTGTTTCCATTGCCCTACAGGTGTCATCAATTTTCTCATACCTACAACAGGGATGACATAGATTCCGACTTCTTCCCTTGCCATGTGATCAAGTGCGGAAATTCGTCCCGCCCTAAGTTCCGGCGATGTAATGGTCATATCCGCCGCAATAAATTCATCGGCTGGATAATAATGGATGTTTTCTTCCCCTGCAAGAGATGTTAAATCATCTACCAACTTTTGCGCTTGCAACAGGCTGGGGGAAATGATATATAATGGCCGTTTTAACTCTCTGAAAAGTGCATCAATTATAACGGCACGGGCACTGGCGTTCAATCCTGTAATTAATTGCGACTGTACCGCATGGTCTTTCAAATTGTGAATCAGCTTATTTATATGTTTATCTTGAGAGATTAATTGCGAAATTACCCGCATACAGGTACCTCCTTCCGATAAGACGAACTTCCCGTATATGTAATCTATGAATCCATTAGACATGCCGTTCACTACTAAAAATGAAAAATATTGGAAAAGCCTTGGACTTTATCGCCCAAAGCGTACTTTCATTGAATCCATTTATTTAAAGCATAATAATCAGGGAATTGCCGCAACGATTCTTCGCAATGTTCGCAAATGCAATGTATGATTGTTTCTCCCAGTTCGTCCTTTTCAATAAATTCTTCAATTTCTCCAACTTCAAACAAATGAATCTTGCGAATCGTTTCTTCTTCGTTAAAAGGCAAAGAACCTAATTCCGTATTGCAATATCTGCAACGATAACGAACAGCCATACTGGACCTCCTTCAAGCTCGGGTATATTCCAAGTATAGACTGTTCAGTGAACAATTATGCACCTCAATTCATTGATGGAAAGGGGAATTAATTAAATTCGTTCATGACATCAATAAACTTTTTGGATTGCCACAATTCGCAAGCTTGAACCACTTTTTCAACCGCCTGTTCAATCAACGGCTCCTCTTCTTTTGAAAATTTGGAAAGAACATAATCAGGAACTTTCATGCCGGCTGGAGGACGGCCAATCCCAACACGAATGCGTTTAAATTCCTGCGTTCCTAGATGCTGGATGATCGATTTCATCCCATTATGTCCGCCGGCGCTTCCTTTTTGGCGAAGCCGGAGTTTTCCGGTTTCTAAATCCAGATCATCGTAAATAACAACTATATCATCAATATCTATATCGAAGTAATCAACGATCGGCCGGACACATTCGCCGGATAAATTCATGAAAGTCAACGGTTTTAACAACATGACTTTCCCTTCAGGACGATGGGCAATGGCATACATGCCTTTAAATTTCGTTTCTTTTAGCGGCACATTCCACTTCGCGGCTAAAGCATCCACACACATAAACCCGATATTATGACGTGTCCCTTCATACTGCTTTCCGGGATTTCCCAAACCAACAATCAGTTTCATGAAACCATTCCTTTTATTATATCTAATCGTTGCTTATTTTATCACATAATATCAAAGTGTTCCTACTTAAAAGAAATATCTCGGCCCGCAAATTAAACGCAAGAAAGGGTTGTCCAAACATCTTGGACAACCCCGTTTTTTTACGCTTGCGATTCAGGAGCTTCTGTAGCTTTGATATCCTGGTTGTCATTGTCACCTTGGCCTGCATCCCGGGCAGTCGCCGGTGAAGTGACTGTAAAGACGGTTACGTCATCGCCTTCTATAATTTGATAATTCACTCTTTCCCGTATATCGCTTACAAAAAGTGTATCTCCAATACCTAAATTCGAAATATCAATATCGATTTTTTCCGGAATTTCAGCCGGTTTCACTTTGATTTTCAATGTATCCAAAATTTGCGTCAATACTCCGCCTTCTTTTACGCCGACGGATTCTCCAACCGCATGGATTGGCACTTCAACTTCCACTTCTTCTTCCATGTTTACAGATAAGAAATCAATGTGCAATACTTTTCCGTTTAATCGGTCTCTTTGCACTTCCTGAATAAGTGCCTTTACTTTTTTTCCTTCCACATCTAAATCGAAAACACCCGTTCTTCCTCTTTTTTGGACTTCTTTCGCCACTTCCTTATAATCGACTGCGATTGGAGTGTTTTCGATATTGTAGCCGTAAATAACGGCAGGTACTTTTCCTCCTTTTCTAAGTTGGGACAACTCTGAACGCACACCAGTTTTACGTTTTGTCGCTTGTAATACTGTGCTCATAATTTCAACCCCTCCTATAGAAAATTGCGGACTATACCCACTTTTAATTATAGTCCACTTTTTGAAAGTTTCCATTCATTGCACAATTTTTTAGAAAAGCTCTTATACTTCATCATTCTTTCCAAAATAAAAAAAATGTAGACAAATTCGTCCCGGAATTTGTCTACATTTTGGTTTTTAATCAAATAAAGTGCTTACGGATTTGTTTTCATAGATGCGGGAAATCGCTTCCGCCATTAATGGAGCTACCGATAATTGAGTAATTTTTGAAATCATTTTTTCCTCAGGCAGCTTGATTGTATTTGTAACGACCAATTCTCTAATGACGGAATTTTGAATCCGTTCAATCGCCGGACCTGACAGCACCGGATGCGTGCAGCATGCATAGACTTCCTTCGCGCCGTTTTCAATCAATGCGCTTGCACCGATTGTGATGGTGCCTGCTGTGTCAATGATATCATCAATTAAGATACAGATTTTCCCTTCCACATTTCCCACGATATTCATGACTTCCGCAACGTTAGGTCTTGGCCGGCGCTTATCGATAATGGCAATCGGCGCTTTCAAGCGTTCAGCCATTTTGCGGGCTCTCGTTACTCCACCATGGTCCGGAGAAACGATAACTACCTCATCTTCAGAGAAGTTTTTGGATTTAAAATAATCAGAGAGCAACGGAACCGCCATTAAATGGTCAATCAATATATCAAAGAATCCTTGAATTTGTGGAGCATGTAAATCAATTACGATTACCCGTGTCGCACCGGCAGTTTCCAATAAGTTTGCCACTAATTTGGCAGTAATCGGTTCCCGCGCTTTTGCTTTCCGATCTTGTCGGGCATAACCATAATACGGCATCACAACATTGATTGTGCGGGCAGATGCCCGTTTTACGGCATCAATCATGATTAACAATTCCATTAAATGTTCATTTACGGGATGGGAAGTTGATTGGACAATGAACACGTCGCAACCGCGGATACTTTCTTCAATATTAATTTGAATTTCCCCATCACTGAAGTGTTTAACGGAACATTTCCCCAATTCTACACCCATTAATTCCGCAATTTCTTGTGCTAATGGATAATTGGAATTCAAAGAAAATATTTTCAACTTTGTGTCAGCATATGAATACGGCATGATGGCCTCCTAATTACTTTAATTTTTTTGCATAATCGATTTTATTGGTTTGTCTTGCGCGGGCGATTGCCAAGGAATCTTGCGGCACTTCCTCCGTAATCGTAGATCCGGCTGCAATGAACGATCCTGTCCTCAATGTGACAGGAGCCACTAAATTGGAATTGCATCCGACAAATACATTATCTTCAATAATCGTTTTGTATTTATTTTTGCCGTCGTAGTTAACGGTAATGGAACCACAACCTATATTAACATTTTTCCCGACCTCAGCGTCACCTATATAACTTAAATGAGAAACTTTTGTTTCATCTCCAAGTGTGCTTTTCTTCACTTCGACAAAGTTTCCGATTTTTACACGGTTTCCTATTTCCGCTTCCGGTCTTAGATGAGCAAATGGACCGACAGAAGTATCTTCTCCAATAACGCTTTGCTGCACTACGGAATGTTTCACTACGGACCGGTTGCCAATCTTGCTATTGGAAATTTGGCTATTAGGGCCGATAATGCAATCTTCACCAATCACCGATTTCCCTTCAATCACAACGCCCGGATAAATAATTGTATCCCGGCCAATTTCCGCATCGATACTAATATGCGTCATTGAAGGATTAATTATCGTTACCCCGTTCGCCATATGTTTTTTGTTGATGCGTTCCCGCATGATTTCTTCCGCGCGGGACAGGGCTATTCGGTCGTTGACTCCAAGGGTTTCGTTGAAATCCTCGCAAGTATATGCCGCAACCGTTTCGCCTTTTTGTTTTAAAATTTCAATAACATCTGGCAAATAATATTCGCCTTGTGCATTATTATTATTCACCGATTTCAGCGCCTCAAATAATGCTTTATTGTCAAAGCAATATGTTCCAGTATTAATTTCTTTTATCAAACGCTGATCCGGCGTTGCATCTTTATGTTCCACGACTTGCGCTACTTGGCCTTGTTCATCCCGGATGACGCGGCCATACCCTGTCGGATCTTCGGCAATAGCTGTAAGAATTGTCGCTTTTGCCTTCTGTGCGATATGGTGGTCAAGAAGCGCTTTCATTGTTTCTGCCTGGATTAAAGGCGTATCTCCGCAAATCACCAATGTAGTTCCTTCCAAACTGCCTAATATCGATTCAGCCTGCATGACAGCATGGGCTGTTCCAAGTTGCTCGGATTGAAGTACATATTCACTCTTTTCGCCAAGCTGTTCTTTTACTTTCTCGGCTCCGTGACCAACAATTGTTACAATACGGTTTACATTTAATGCAGATATATTGTCAACAACGTGTTCAACCATCGGCTTTCCACAAACCGGATGTAACACTTTGTATAATTTGGACTTCATGCGAGTACCTTGACCGGCAGCCAACACAATCGCATAAATATTCGTCATTCAAAGTCCCCCAATTTCAGCTCATGTTCTCTTATGACTATATAGTAATTTGGGACGATTTTCAAGGCATTGTAAAATGGTCTTGGCGTCTCTTCCTCTCTATTATATTTTTTTCATTTCTGTTTTCATATTATTTTTTTTATGAACATTTATGAAAAACGTTCAGTTTTGCAAAAAATCCGTTTATAAAAAAAGTGTCCCAAAAGTAAAATCATTTACTCTTGGGACACTGTTTTATGCATTTGCTTCTTCTAATTGGGATTCATTTTGGGCTTTTTCCTCTTCACCGGCAGCGTGATAAGCAGCCAACACAACTTCTTGGATTTTATTGCGTGTTTTTGAATTAATTGGGTGTGCAATATCACGGAATTCCCCATCCGGTGTTTTTTTGCTTGGCATAGCCACAAAGAGCCCGTTATTTCCATCAATCACCCGAATATCATGTACCACAAATTCATCATCCAGTGTGATGGATGCAATGGCCCGCATGCGTCCATCTGTCTGCACGCGTCGAAGTCTTACGTCAGTCACTTCCATGATTTCACTCCTCTCTTCCTCTAGGATGCCTTTAAAGCTATTCAATTCTACAAAACTAAAAAATCTCCTTCTTACTTACGAAAAAAATTTAGAATATTTTTAAGTGTTTTATATTTTTGTAAATAGAGGTTTTTGGTTCATGACGTTTTGACAAAAAAATGAAGCGATGAATCCTTTTTGGAATTCATCGCTTCTCTTATCGTTTATTCAAAGGCAGCAATTACTTCGATTTCTACTTTTACATCTTTTGGAAGTCTCGCTACTTCAACTGCAGATCGAGCAGGTTTATGATCGCCAAAATTTGCCTCATAGGCTTCATTCATTTTTGCAAAATCGTTCATATCACTTAAGAATACAGTTGTTTTTACAACATGATTCAACGTTAAACCGGCTTCTGCAAGGACCGCTTTTAAGTTTTTGAACACCTGGTTTGTTTGTGCGACGATGTCTCCTTCCACCAATTCCCCTTCAGGAGTCAAAGGAATTTGCCCTGAACTAAAGAAAAATCCGTTGGCAATAATTCCTTGGGAATAAGGACCGATTGCTTGTGGGGCATTTTTTGTAGATACTGCTTTCATGATCATCTCTCCTTTGAAAAAATATTTCCTTCGCTTAATTGAATGGTTCTCTCTTTTTCATTCACGGAATGAAGTTTTACCAACGAATAGTAATCATCCACAAGGGTTTCACCCGCATGTTCTGCCTCAACAAGGACTGCAATTCCTCCCAAAGTGCAATCAAATTCCTCCAACAGGCTTTTCATGCCGTTCATTGTTCCTCCAACTTTCATAAAATCATCGGTAAGCAAAACCCGTTGGCCGCTTTTCATGCTACGCTTTGATAATACCATTGTTTGGATTCTTCTGGAAGAACCTGATACATAGTTGATGCTCACGGTTGAGCCTTCTGTCACCTTGCTGTCCCTGCGAACAACAACAACCGGCACGTTTAAATGTCGGGCGATGGCGTGGGCAATGGAAATCCCCTTCGTTGCAACCGTCATGATTGCATCAATTTGTTGATCTTTAAAAACGCTGGCAAAAACTTTCCCTACCCGGTTCATCAATTCCGGATTTCCCAATAAATCCGTCATGAATAAATATCCTCCAGGCAGAAGACGATCCGACTTGCTCAATTCGGAAATTAATATTTGAATGATTTCCCGGGTTTCTTCATCCGATACGGTGGGAATATACTTGACGCCCCCACTCGCTCCGGGAACTGTCACTAATTCCCCGATTCCTCTCGTTTCAAATGTTCCTTTGATAATGGCCAGATCTTCACTGATTGAGGATTTTGCGGCATTATACAATTCGGCAAAATATGTGAGTGGAATTAATTGATGGGGATGTTCCAGCAAATAATGTGTCATATCAACCAAGCGCTCGCTACGCTTCCATTTCATGCGACCCTCTCCTAATAAAATACGAATATTTTATAGAAAAAGTATCATAAATGTACGGGTTTAGGCAAGTGAATTCCTCTTGCCCAACATGCGCACCGCATAAACTTCATCGCAAAAACCTTTTAATCCATTGTATACCCGATGAATTCTGTATTCGTTTTTCACCAGCCCGTATACAGTTGGACCGCTTCCGCTCATCAATGCAGCATCTACACCAAAACGGAGCATTTGCTGTTTGATGAAAGCCACTTCCGGATGCAAAGAGCATGTAACCGGTTCGAGAACATTCCCGAGAGATCTGCACATCAAAGCATAATCATTGTTTTCCAAAGCCTGAATCATCTGCTTTGTGTTCGGATGTTGCATATTTTCCAAATTTAAGTTTGCGTAAATTTTGGCTGTTGAAACACCGATTTTCGGCTTTGCAAGAATGACCCAGCAGGACGGTGGAGCAGGCAAAGCCTTTATTTTTTCACCCCTGCCCGTTGCCAAAGCAGTACCCCCATAGACACAGAATGGGACGTCCGAGCCGATCTTTGCTCCCAACTCTGCCAAAGCATCAATGGATATATTTAAATTCCATAGTTTGTTTAAACCTCTCAATGTCGCGGCAGCATCACTGCTTCCTCCGGCCAGCCCGGCAGCAACGGGAATTTCTTTATGGATTGTAATCGTCGCCCCTTCATCGACCTGATATGTATTTTTCAACAGCATCGCGGCTTGATAAGCCAGATTTCGTTCATCTTCCGGAACAATGCCGCTTGAAGAATACACTAAGATTTTCCCGTCACTTCTTAAATCAAGCTCGATCCGGTCAGCCAAATCAATCGTCGTCATCACCATTTCCACTTCGTGATATTGATCTGGACGTTTAAAAAGTACATCCAGGGTTAAATTAATTTTGGCAGGAGCTTTTACATAAAGCATTTTAATCCTCCTAACAGACTATCTGCGGTAAATTTCTTCCGTATATTGTACCATAATGAAGCTATCACCATAGATGTTAAATCTTAAACATGAAATATTCAGTAATTTCTTTATATAAAAATGCCAATAGCTCATTATCAGAGCTATTGGCAATCATGTCAACCCTACTTATTGATTGTTTTGGTTCTGCTGCGCCAGACTTTGTTCAGCCATTTCGATAGCCCGCTTCACCATATTGCCTGCGTCTCGGGCTCTAATTCCTCCCCAACCTTCCCGTTGGACGACATCATAAAACCCGAGCTCTTTTGCAATTTCCTCTTTTAGACGATTCGACATGATTCCGCCTCTTCGTGCCATAGAAATTTGCCTCCTTCAAATAAGTAGGTTGACAGTCGTAGTATGTGCAAGTTCCAAAAAAAATTGTAGACAAAGCCGATGAAAAAATCGGCTTTGTCTACAATTTACAACAGGTCAGAACTTATTTGACTGCGAGTGCTTCGTTATTGTCATCCAAAAAAGTGATTTCCACAGCTTCCGTTAAAATATCTGTGTAGCTATAGGAGACACGTTTGCAAGCATTTTCTTTCTGGTCCAGTTCGACAACAAATACCGCATTGTAGGTTTCGCTCAAAATTCCATTGCACTCAACTGTTTTTTTGCGTCCTCCGTTTGCTTTTAAACGCAAAGGCTTCCCGATGTGTTCATCCATCGTTTTTTTTATCTCTGCTAATGTTTTTGGCATTTCCGCATTCACCTCACTATTTATCATTATAGCGCAGAAATGCCATTCTGTCAATAAATTATAATATTTTAACAGCAGACAAATATCGTTGTCAACTTATTTTTCTTCAAAAAAAGTAAGTTTTTATTATCATATTCGGAAAATTTAGTGAAAATGTGGAAAAAGACTGTTCGATAATTTCCCGAATTCTTCAATCGTCAACGTTTCGCCTCTGCGGGACGGGTCGATTCCGCATGCCGACAAGGCATCCAAAATTTGTTGTTTTTTCTCTTTTCCTTTTGGAAGCCCTGATTGCAAATTGTTGAATATGGTTTTTCTTCGTTGGCCAAAAGCCGCTCTCGTCACCGTAAACAAAAAGTCTTCATCAGCCACTTGAATTGGAGGAGACTCCCTCTTTATTAACCGAACGACCGAAGAATCCACATTCGGCTGCGGCATAAATACCGTCTTCGGCACAGTCATGACCACTTCCGCAGTCGTATAATATTGCACGGCAATGGACAATGATCCGTAATCTTTTGTGCCAGGTTCCGCAGTAATGCGGTCAGCCACCTCTTTTTGCATCATGACGACAAAACCGCGCACCGGCAGTCTGTCATGCAATAACTTCATCAAAATCGGCGTTGTGACATAATAAGGAAGATTGGCGACTACCATAATATCCTCGATTCCTTGCATTTCCTCTTCGATGACTTTTGCCACATCCGACTTTAAAATATCTTTATGGATAATTTTTACATTCGAGTAAGGGCTCAATGTATCTTCCAAGACAGGAATAAGCCGTCCGTCGATTTCAAATGCGACAACCTTTTTACAATTTCTCGCCAAATGCTCCGTCAAAGCGCCGATGCCCGGACCAATTTCTATTGCACCGCTTTTTTCGGTCAAGTTTGCGTAACGCACGATATTCCGCAGAATATTTGAATCAATAATAAAATTTTGCCCCAAACTTTTTTTGAAAGAAAAACCGTATTTCCTTAAAATTTCTTTCGTACGTATTGGCGTAGCTATATCTTTATTCATTTTGTTCCTCCTGATCAATTTGCGCTACTGCTTGTATAAATTGTTCATAGGAAATTTGAAACATCATCAGGCGCTTATGGAGCTGTTTGCCGTTCGTCATCCCAATATTCAATATTTCCCCTAACCGGATGCGGCGATTTTTTGCCGATGGATGCCCAATGAGCCGCGCATCCATTAAATCACCCATCGTAATTTCTTCTTTCGCCGGTTTCTCTCTCAAAGGCGTATAGACGTTTTTCAGGGCTTCCCGCAAATCTTCATCACTCGCATGTTCAATGCCGACGCCTTTTCCGTTTTCGGCAATACACTTTTCTTTTGGCAAAAAGGCATGTTTCACTCCAGGAATATGTTCCTCGATAATCGCCCGGATGCGTCTTCCGGGATAATCGGGATCTGTAAATACAATGACACCGCGCTTTTCTTGGGCATGCTGGATGCGGCGCAGCGTTTCTTCGGAAATGGCAGAACCGTTCGTTTCAATTGTATCCGCATTGACCGCCCTCTTTATGGCAATCGTGTCATCCTTACCTTCCACCACGATGATTTCTTTTATTTCCAAGGCAGTACCTCTCTTCTTACTTTTTATCTTGGACAATTGTACAAAACATCAACTTTTTGCACAAGAAATGTCTGCTTATATTTTTCTCACATAAATAAAAAATAAGCTTTCCTGTATATTGCAGGAAAGCCCAATAAGGATTATGATTTAATTAGTCTAACACTTTTATGCGAACTGTCTTGCGCCCCCATCTGTTGGCTTCTTCCTTTGTTTGTACCAATACGTCAATTTTATTTCCTTTGATTGCGCCTCCGGTATCACCGGCAATCGCATATCCATATCCTTCAACCCAAACTTTTGAACCTAAAGGAATAACATTCGGGTCAACTGCAATCAATTTCAAATTAGGGTTTCCACGCAAATTGATTCCTGTTGCAGATGTCCCGGAACAGCCATTACAGGACGGGGTGTAGGCAGTCGCAATCACATAAAATTCTTTTCCTCTTGCATTTTTTCCACGGGATGCTTGTGCCGTAACCACCTTTGTACCTACAGCAACCACTTTTGCTTTTGGTTCTTCAAGGATTTTCTCATCTTTCAGTACTTTCTTTACAACTTTGCCGTTTTCTTTTATAACCTCGTAAGTCCTTGAAACTTTTCCTTTTTTTCCTTCAGAAATGACTTTTTCTTTTCCTTTTAACAGGGAAGAATCGGATTTTGTTTCCACTGGAAAGTCAATTTCTTCCTCCACTACATCGGTAACCTTTTCGACACGAACAATCGCAATTTTGTCATTTGGTTTCACTTGATCGTCCAAATTCTTTTCGACACGATCCAGTTCATTCAGTTTGATTTCTTGCTGTTTTAAAAAGTTAGCGACCGTAGTGGAAGTAGTCCACACTTGTTTTTTTGCGGTACCATCCACAAGTGTTACTTGGAAGGCTTTGTTAATTTTAATTTTATCTCCGTCGTCTATTTTTTTATCCAGCGGAATGGAGACTACATCATATTCGGATATTTTGATATTTGCTGCATCCAAAATATCTTTTACTTTTGTTTCTGTTGTCCAAAGCTTTTGCTCTTTTCCATCAATGATGATGGTTACTTGTTTAGCTTTGGTCCATTCAATCTTCATGCCGGATTTGATTTTTGCATTCAGCGGATGAGACAATTTGTCATGCCTCGTAATATCTAAATCCTTTTCTTCGAAAAGTTCTTTAACTGTCTCGGCATGAGTCAATACTTTCATTTCTTCTCCATTCGCTATGATGGTCACAGGCTTTTTCGTTCCCTGATACAGGACAAAGGTAATGACTACGGCAAAAAGCACCGTGAACAAAATGGTGACCAATAATGGTTGATGTCTATTCCCAAAAAATAGTTTTTGTATGGGATTACTTGACATTAAAACGCCTCCTTAACACCCGTTGAATTATACGGGTAAGTTTTGATTATGTCAACTAATAAATATTATCATTTACTAGTTTTGCAGGTTATAACCCTATTAAACTGCAGTATCGGAGGCTTTTTTTCATTTTATACATCCAGCCTGAAAATTTTTTTTGCATTTTCCGTCGTCGCCTTCGCAACCTCCTCCACAGAAATTTCTTTTAGGCGGGCAATTTCCTCTGCAACCAACGGTACGAACGAGGGCTCGTTCCGTTTTCCGCGATATGGATGCGGCGCCAAATAAGGCGCATCGGTTTCAATCAATAAATGCTCCAACGGAATTTCTTTTGCCACCAATTTTGGCATGCGGGCATTTTTAAATGTCACGGGTCCGCCTAAACTGATCATAAAGTTCATCTTGATACATTCCCGTGCCGTTTCGACGCTGCCACTGAAACAATGCATGACACCACCTACCGTCTGGGCATTTTCCTCCCTCAAAATTCTCACCACATCTCCGGTTGCTTCCCGGTTGTGGATTACAATGGGGAGATTCACCTTTTGCGCCAGACGAATCTGTCTTCGGAAAAGTTCCTGCTGGACTTCTTTCGGTGATTTATCCCAGTGATAATCCAGCCCTGTTTCGCCAATTCCTACCACTTTCGGATGGTGGGTCAGCTCTTCAATCCATGTTAATTCTTTTTCTGTGCAATCAATAGCGTCTACCGGATGCCACCCAATTACTGCATATAAGCATTCATATTTTTCTATAAGGTTCATCGCCCGTTCAATCGTTTTTCGATCGAAGCCAACGACTACCATTTTTTCTATTTTTGCTGCAAGTGCCCGGTCGATGACTTCTTGCAAATCTTCCTGAAATTGATCTGCATTTAAGTGTACATGTGTATCAATAAACATTTTGCTACACCTACCGTATATTGTATTGTTCTCATGTATTACTTATTTCACAAAACGATTACAATTTGATTACAAGAAATGAGATTCAGAGAATTCTACTTATTGTTTTGTAACAAAATTAGTTTTTTACTCCTAAAACGTTTTCATGAAATTCTATTTCCTAACATAATTTATTATATTAAAATAACATTTACTATAGGTTTTAATCATAAAAAAACCTGTTGAATGGCTCCATCCAACAGGCTGTACTCATTATTTTACTTTAGCCCCATTGGCCAAAGCAGGATCCACTGTTGCAATTTTTAATACCCCATCATGGGAACCTGCCAAAATCATACCTTGTGATAGCTCGCCGCGGAGTTTTACCGGTTTCAAATTGGCCACTACAATGACTTTCTGGCCTATCAATTCTTCGGGCTTATAATACTCTGCAATGCCTGATACCACTTGACGCTTTTCGTATCCTAAATCCACTTGAAGCTTCAGCAATTTATCCGCTTTTGGTACCCGTTCGCATGCAATAACCGTACCTACCCGCAAATCAAGTTTTTGGAAGTCTTCAATGGTAATTTCGGGCATATTTGGCACTTCCGATTTTTTCTTCTCTTCTTCTTGCGGTGTTTTTACACTGGCACGCATCTGATTTCGGATATATTCAATTTCTACTTCTGCGTCCAGCCTAGGGAAAATCGGAATTCCTTTTTCTACCACTTTTGTTTTTTCCGGTATAACATTTCCGAACTCCTCAATCGTATCCCAGGCCAATAATTTTTCATCTAAACCAAGTTGCTCCATAATGCGTTTTGGCGTTTGAGTCATAAACGGTTGTAACATTACTGCAATATGCCGCAAACTTTCGGCTAAATTGTACATGACCTGAGCCAATTTGCCACGGTTTTCTTCATTTTTCGCCAAGACCCATGGCTCCGTTTCATCGATATATTTGTTTGTTCTTGAAATAAATGACCACAAGTCCGCCAGAACAACACTGAATTGCATTTTTTCCATATTCGCTTCATATAAAGCCTTTGTCTCTTTTGCGTGCGCTTTCAATGAAGCATCGAATTCGGTCTCTTCCAATCCCTCTGTCGGAATGACACCGTCAAAATATTTATTAATCATGGAAACCGTACGATTTAATAAGTTTCCTAAATCGTTCGCCAAATCATAATTTGTCCGTTCAACAAATGCTTCCGGCGAAAATACTCCGTCTGCCCCAAATGGCAATTCGCGCAGCAAAAAATATCTTGTTGCATCGACTCCGTAACGGTCGATCAACATTTCCGGATATACAACATTGCCTTTTGATTTTGACATTTTTCCGTCCTTCATCATGATGAAACCGTGGGCAAATACTTTCTTCGGCAAAGGAAGACCCAATGCCATTAAGAAAATAGGCCAATAAATCGTGTGGAAACGGACGATATCCTTGCCAACTACATGTACATCCGCAGGCCAGTATTTTTTAAACAGTTCATCATTGTCTGAACCGTATCCTAATGCTGTAATGTAGTTCGTTAGAGCATCCACCCAAACATAAATCACATGCTTAGGATCTCCCGGCACTTTGATTCCCCAATCAAAGGATGTCCTTGAAACAGAAAGATCCTCAAGCCCTGGTTTAATAAAGTTATTAATCATTTCATTTTTCCGTGATTCCGGCTCAATAAACTCAGGGTTTTCTTCGTAATATTGAAGCAGGCGATCCGCATATTTTTGCATATTAAAGAAATAAGATTCTTCTTTCAACTTTTGGACAGGGCGTCCACAATCCGGACAGTTGCCATCCACTAACTGGGTTTCTGTGAAGAAAGATTCACAAGGCGTGCAATACCAGCCTTCATATTCTCCTTTATAAATATCTCCGTTATCCAAAAATTTCTTGAAGATTTTCTCAACGCTTTTTACATGACGTTCTTGAGTCGTCCGAATAAAATCGTCGTACGAGATATCCAGTTTCTTCCACAACTCTTGTGCGGCTTTAGCAATTTCATCTACGTATTCCTGCGGATGTTTTCCCGCTTCCTTCGCCTTCTGCTGGATTTTTTGGCCATGCTCGTCCATTCCTGTCAAGAAATGGACATCGTAGCCACGCAATCTTTTATAACGTGCCATGGCATCCGAAGCCACTGTCGTATAAGCTGTTCCAATATGGAATTTTCCGCTTGGGTAGTATATTGGGGTTGTTATATAAAAAGTCTTTTTCTCGCTCACCGAAACTGCCTCCAATGTTAACGATATATAGTATTAATTGTAACGATTAACGATTTTTGTTTCAACGCTAACATATTATACTAAAATTTTGACTATATTTACTAATTTTCATAAGCAAAAATTGGTTGGAACTTTTTTATCATACACACACTTTTTTTGTTATTTACCTTTTGATAATCATATTTTTTTAATAAAAAAAATGAATTTTTATAATTTATTTTAATATTTCACAAATCTTCAATGCTAAATTATTGACGTTTATTCCTTTTATTGGTATTATTCTAAACAGACAAGGAATAAATGTCGAATTTTGGCGAATACGAGATTTATTCTAAATATGACGCAAAATAGGAGGAAAACATTGTCATGAAATCTACAGGTATTGTTCGCAAAGTTGATGAGTTGGGACGCGTAGTTATTCCGATTGAACTTCGCCGTACGTTGGGCATCAATGAAAAAGATGCATTGGAAATCTATGTTGACGATGATAAAATCATTCTTAAAAAGTACATGCCAAATATGACATGTGCAATTACAGGCGAAGTTTCAGACCAAAATTTCCGTTTAGCCGGAGGTAAATTGATTTTAAGTCCGGAAGGTGCGGAAATCTTATTGAAAGAAATTCAAGAACACTTAAACAAACACAAAAACGACTAATATTGGGGAAGAATGCCCATCAGCCCAGCAGACAATCGATAACGGCATCGAACTCGCCTTCAAATCAACGTCCAATAATAGATGTTGTTTTATGCGCAGGTCATCGATTGCGGTATCGATTTCGCTTGAGATATCATGTGTGGTGACAAGAGGGACTTCACTGTGGCAAAAGCTGTCTAGAATTGGATTTCTAGACAGCTTTTTTTATAAATGGTACTGCTGGTAAACCTCCCTTTTTGGAAGCCCCCTTAATTTCGCCACTTCCTTAATGGCCTCCTTTGAAGAAAGTTGTCTTTCCTTCATCAAGAATTCCACATGTTCAGGGATCGTCATCCCCGCCCAATAAGGAGCTTCTTCATTTTCATCATTTTCTTTCGCACCTTCCAAGATGATGCAAAATTCTCCCCGGATCTCATTGTCTTTTGTCCATTGGAGAGCCTCTTCCACCGTTCCGCGCAAAAACTCCTCGAATTTTTTCGTCAGCTCCCTTGCTAGCACAATGCGACGATTGCCTAGCACCTCCGCGATATTTTCCAGCGTCTCTTGCAACCTGTGGGGCGCTTCATAAAAAACCAATGTTTCTTTCCGGTTTTTTAATTGGGCCAACTGTCTTTTTCTTTCTTTATTGTTGCGGTTCAAAAAACCGAAAAAGTAAAAAGGCTGAGGGCTTAAACCGGATGCGACTAAAGCGGTTAATGCCGCATTGGCTCCCGGTATAGGGATGACCGCAATATCCTCCGAAACCGCTTTTTGGACAAGATCGGCTCCCGGATCAGAAATGCAAGGCATCCCCGCGTCGCTGACCAATGCGACCTTTTTCCCTTCCCGCAGCCATTGCAATATTTTTTCGCCGGCCTGTTCTTGGTTATGTTCGTGGTAGCTTACCAAAGGAGTGGAAATATCGTAATAATGACATAATTTTTTTGTATTTCTTGTGTCTTCTGCTGCAATGATGTCCGCTTCCTTTAGAATGCGCAAGGCCCTCAAGGTGATATCTTCCAAGTTGCCTATGGGGGTTCCCACCAAATACAAACAACCGCTTTGCTCATGTATGCTGCTTTTTTGAGACTTCATTTTTTTCTCTCCCAATTTCAATATATTTTATCTTTTCGCTGCGTTTTAATTGCTTAAAGGCGTATTCGGCCTTCAACGCCTCCTCTTTCGTTTCAAAGATTTCATAGTAAATGCATTGGACGGGCCGCCGTGCTCTTGTATATTTTGCCCCTTTGCCTTCATTATGCTGCCTAATTCTCCGTTCCAAATGATTGGTATAACCGGCATAAAGGGAGGAATCGGCGCATTCCAGCACATAAAAATAATGGTTATCCTTTTTTTCCATATAACAATTCTTTCGTTTCATCCGTGTATTCATTGTTCTCATTATAAACATAGAGCGGAGGCAAAATTTTTAAATCCGGCTTCCCGTCCTTGATTCCTTCAATCAACAGCATGTTGGCTTCTTTCCCCATTTTCGGATAAATAAAACGTATCCGCTTCGGTTCCAGACGATAATTCCTCATGGAAGTGATAATATCCAGGAGTCTGCCCGGTCTATGTACAAAAGCCGCCTTTCCCCCCTGTTTTAATAATCTGCTTGCGGCATAAATCGCTTCATCCAGGGTCAAGAGCACTTCATGGCGGGCGATGGTATAATGCTCATTCAAGTTTTTGTCGCTTGTTTCAATGTCCAAAAAATAAGGTGGATTGCATGTCACCGCATCATATTTTTCAATGCCGAGCATCGGAGGAATTTCTTTTACATCCCCATGAATCATTTGAATCTGGTCTTCCAATCCATTGTACTTGATGCTTCTTACAGCCATATCATACAACCGCTCTTGTATTTCCACACCAATGATTTTTGCCTTGGTACGGGTGCTTAAAAATAAAGGAATGACCCCGTTTCCGGTACATAAATCAACTATTTGCCCCCTTGAAATCGGGATGCTTGCAAACCTCGACAATAAAACGGCATCCAAAGAAAAGGAAAAAACAGAAGGACTCTGGATAATACGCAAATCCTCCGCCAATAAATAATCCAGGCGTTCATCGCCTTTCAACCATTCTTCCACACTGACACTCCTCCTCATGAAAATAAAAGACTGTACCCCATTCGGGTATCAGCCTTTTGTTAACTGTTTTTATTAAAAAACGAAAGACAAAATAAGCAGTCCTCACCTTTCCGGGAACTTCCAAAATGCACATTGCATACATGAAAGCCTTCCTGATAAAGCCGGGCCAAATTGTCATAGCCCTCCCCGATATCTAAAGCGCCTTTCTTTCCGCCCTGTTCAAAAGTTTCTGCTGCCTTTGTAAGATCTTCCAATCGCTTTCTGAGATGATAATTTTCCATTTGAAGTGACTGATATTCTTCCACCAAATGCGCAACAGATTTTTTGATTTCGTCAAATTGCTGTTGTAGCGATTCCAGTTGCTGTTCGAATTCCATTATAGCATCTAAAAAATTACGGTCCCTCAACCAAGCCACCCCATTAGTATATGTCTATATCAAATTCTTCTCGCATGCAAGGATTTCTTCCAATGTATATTCGGCAGTCCGTTCAAGTTCTTTCAAATAGACTTGGATTACCCGTTCCAGTACATTGATTCCCGCAACGGTTCCGACGCCATCAGGAGTGATGATGGTTTCACCGATGTCCGGCATTCCATTTTTCGCAGTTTCGTAATCATCATTTTCATATTTTAAACAGCACATTAATCGTCCGCACAATCCGGAAATTTTTGTAGGGTTTAAGGACAAATTTTGATCTTTCGCCATTTTAATGGAAACCGGATCAAAATCCCCCAAAAAGGTAGTACAGCATAGCATCCGGCCACAAGGACCAATGCCCCCGAGCAGTTTCGCTTCATCCCGAACCCCGATTTGCCGAAGTTCTATGCGGGTCCGGAAAATCGCGGCCAAATCTTTTACCAGTTCGCGGAAATCCACTCTTCCCTCTGCTGTAAAATAAAAAATGACTTTATTCCGATCGAATGTATACTCAACATCCACCAGCTTCATTTCCAACTGATGTTCTGCAATTTTTACATTTGCTATATCAAAAGCCCGTTTCGCTTCTTTCTTGTTTTCTTCCACCTGGATTTTATCCCGTTCCGTCGCTGGGCGGATCACCTGCTTCAAAGGCAGAACCACGTCATTTTCTCCCACTTGCCTCATCGGAATTACGACTTTTCCGTATTCAATCCCCCGGGCCGTTTCCACAATCACGTATTGATCCTTTTCCAGTTGATATTCTCCAGGATCAAAGTAATATATCTTACCCGCCCGTTTAAAGCGGACACCTACCACATTATACAAAGGAATACCCCTCCTGCAATTTCAGCATTAGCTGTTCCATTAAAAGCGTGCGATTCATATTGCGTCCCACATTTTGTCTGGCTTCCAAGATTGCATGCATCTGGTTTGACAATTGCTCATATGTGGAAGATAATGCAAATTCCTTCCATCTATCGATCATATCCGGATAAGTGCAGGCACTGTCCGGATTTGCCTTTATCGCTACAATATCCCGATAAGCTAAAAGCAGTAAATCGAGGCTGAGCTCGAATTCGTTTCTTTCCTTCAAATTCGGAATCCATTCGTCATATATGATCAACAATGCTTCATTCACATTCTTTCTGACAGCCTCAACTAATTTTAACACTGTTTTTCTCGCAAGTGCAAACTGCTCATCTTGCGCCAGCTCAAGTCCTTTTTCAAGGCTGTTCGTTACCTGGCTGACCGTGGATGCCATGGAAAACGTCAATCCATGTTCGACCAATTGCTGAATTAAAAATTCTTTTGGAATGCTTGAAAACTTGATATGCTGGCAGCGGGACCGGATCGTCGGCAAGATCGATTGATATTGTTCCGTTAAAAGAATGGCCGTTACTTGTCCATCCGGTTCTTCCAAAAACTTTAACAACGTATTGCTTGCGGCAATATTCATCTTATCGGCATGATGGAGGACATAAATTTTTCTTCCTTCCTCAAAGGACGTTTTGGCCATTGTTGAAATTAAATCCCGGATTTGCTCCACTTTAATAAATTGTCCATCCGGTTCGATATGCAGCACGTTCGGATGATTGCCGGATTCCACCCGTTTACAATTTCTGCATGTTTCACATGGAACATTTTTCGACGGGTTTAGACAAAGCAGCAGTTTAATAAAAAATTTCGCCACCTCTTTTTTTCCCGTGCCTTTTTCCCCTTCAAATATATAAGCATGTCCAATGCGTCCCTTTTCAAAAATCATCTGCAATTGCTTCATGACAATCGGTTGCAGTTTCATTAGTTGATCAACGGTTTCAAGCATTTCCTTCCACCTTTTCTTCCCTTAAAATCAACCTTTTTTTAGAAAAAATCCCGTGTCTATTAATATTCAAAAGACACGGGGGTTCACATATATAAATTAATCAATAGGCCTTTTATTTCTCCAATTTTATCAAGCAGCTCAATCGTTTCCTTTTCTTCGTCCAAAATGTCTTGAGCCAACTCCACCAAATGTTCGTCAATCGTTTTAATGATTTTCAACCTTCTGCCTTCGCCGAACCGGTTCCAGGTGTGGGACTGTTTCAATTCAAGGCCATATTCAACGGTTTCTTGCAGAAAGCGTTTCACGAGCATCTTAAATCGGGCCAAGTCACGCAAATTTCTGGATCTTGCGACACGATCCCCCGCCGCGGAGATATCCCCCAACAGACGGGTCAATTGCTCATTTTGCAGTTTCTGCCCATGCTTGACAACAAGTTCTCCAAAGCGGTTATTGTTCTCAGTTGTATGTTTTATTTCTTGAAGATTCGGTTTAATCCCTACCCGTAAATCCTGATTAATTTTCACAAAACTTCAGCCCCTACATGATTCTTCAAATGACAGGAATCCGTCATTCAAAAGTGGTAATATGCTTCGATCGGCAGCACAAACACCGTTGCACCGCCAACTTCCACCTCCACCGGATATGGAATATACGTATCGGCATTTCCGCCAAGAGGTGAAACAGGAGTGAACAATTGTTCCCTCGCCCGGCAATTGTCCCGGATGATGTCCAACACCTTCGGAACATCCTGATCATCTACGCCTATGAGAAAAGTGGTATTTCCCGAGCGCAAAAACCCTCCGGTACTTGCCAGCTTTGTCGCCCTAAACTGCTGCTTCATTAAAGCATTCGACAACCGGTTGCTGTCCAAATCCTGAACGACGGCAATGATTAACTTCATCCACTCACTCCTACGTTCTTGTATTTTATTATATCATATTACCCATTTACACTTCATTTCCTGCTTTCAGAAAAATCAGCCATTCTTTTGAATGCTGTTTAGATGGCGGATTGTCAGGAAAAGAAAATTTTTTCCTTATTTTATGAATGAAACGATGATTTTGCCCTGTTTCATGATCAACTTTTCATGCAACGCCCACAACGGGCGGCAAATCCTGATCATTTCATAAAAGAGCATGAATGTTTTTTACAGTATACCCTTAAAAGAAAAAGAAAAACAAAGGGATATCCATTCCAGATATCCCTTTTTTCCATTTATTCCTTTTTTAAATAATTCAACACCTCATTTAACACCAGATGAAATACAGTGTCCATGTCCTGATCGGCATCGATTTTCTTGATCCTCTCAGGGAACTTTTCTAAAAGTTCGTAGTATCCTTTCCGAACTTTGCGGTGAAAATCCAGCGACTCCAAATCCAGGCGATTGACTTCCCGGTCGCCGTCTTTCCGGATTCTGGATAGCCCCACTTCGGGAGAGACGTCCAAAAATAAAGTCAAATGGGGCATATAGCCATTCACGGCAAATTGGTTGATGGCCCATATTTCTTCGATTCCGAGCCCTCTCGCATACCCTTGATAGGTAAGGCTGCTGTCAATGTATCGATCGCATAACACAATACTTCCTTGTTCTATCGCCGGAATGACCTTTTCAACAAGATGCTGCCTTCTTGCGGCAGCATACAAAAGGGCTTCGGTCTTGGCATCCATCTTTATATTCTTTTTATCTAAAATGATGTTTCGAATCTGTTCGGCAATCTCAATGCCTCCAGGCTCTCTCGTACAAACAACCTCATACCCCTGTTGAACCAAATATTCCGCTAAGCGTTGGAGGATCGTGCTTTTCCCTGCTCCTTCTCCTCCTTCAAAACTGATTAAATATCCCACAAGTTGTTCCTCCAATAAATTGCATTGATTTTTAGACATCGATTAATTCTTTACCACATAAAGGAGCTTTTCTTCAAGTCGATGCTCCCCTTGGAAAGCTGCTCCTGCCGCCAATAGTTCTTCCAATTGGCTCAGTTTGGATACCGTAATTTTTTCTCCCGGTATAAATAAAGGGATGCCCGGTGGATAAGGAATGACCATACCTGCCGAAACCCTGCCAATGGCCCGTACATAAGGAATCCATTCCGTTTCCTTATCCTCCAATTCATCGAAGGAATATTCGGGAATGGAGATTTTGTTCTTATTTTGATAAGATGTCGCAAATCCATCCATCGCCTTTGTATTTTTCAACATGGCAACCGCTTCTTTGATCAGAATCCTTGTTTCTGCAAAAGGAAAACTTTGTCCCTGTTTCAACAAAGGCAAAATGAGCAAAACTTGATGAAGATCCGCCAATTCCGGATATATGCCGCGCTCTTCCAATGCCTCTTTCACCTGAAAACCGGAATGGCCTGGTACTCTTAAAAGCACTTTTAACGGATCGTCCATTTCGATGACTTGCAAAGATGGAATGGAACGCAACGCTTCAATCCACCGTTCCCTTTTTTCGAAAAAGTAGCTTGCGTCACTTTCCAAATAGGTTTGCACATAATGTCTTGCATCGTCCAAAGAAGCAAGCAATACATAGGATGGACTGCTTGACTGCAGCATCCGTAAATATCGGTTGACCCTCTCTGCATCCACAAGGTTTGATTTGATATGTAAAAAGGATGCCATGGTCATTGCCGGCAAGGTTTTATGGGCTGATTGAACAACCAGATCCGCTCCTGCATCCAGAGCAGACTCCGGAAATCGTTTGCTTGCCGAAAAGTGGGCGCCATGGGCTTCATCCACCAAAACCGGGATCCCCAATTCATGACAGAGAGCGATCTGCAGTTTTAATTCTTTGGACACCGCTCCATAATAGGTCGGAGAAGTCAAAATGACCGCTTTGGCATCTTGATGAATCAGCAATACCTCTTCTAAAGTCGTAAATGTTACGTGAGTGGCCGTCCTTGTTTTTTCATCCCATTCCGGGGAAACATAGATCGGTTTCGCCCCGACCAATTGAAGTCCATGAAAAATCGATTTATGGGCATTTCTTTGTACAATCACTTTCTCATTCCGTTTACAAACGGCATAAATCATTGCCAAATTGCCCACGGTGGAACCATTAACTAAAAAAAAACTGCGATCGGCACCGTATGTTTGTGCCAACAATTGCTCCGCTTCGTATATTGCTCCTTCAGGATGATGGAAATCATCCAGACCTGTCAGCTCTGTTAAATCAAAGGGCAGTGCACCCTGCATATCCTGCGGCAATCCCGAAATTAATCCATTCTTATGGCCCGGTACATGAAAAGATATCGGATGTTTCTCCGTAAATTTCTTTAATGTTTCCACTAATGGCCGTTCGATTCTCATCGTTTTACCCCCTGTACTACTGACTTTTATTATAGTCCGAATGACGGAAAAACACATCTTTTGATAAAGAATTCAATAAAATATTTTCAAACTTTTTACAAATACAGGGGAACCGTACAATTGCACAGAAGGAGTTTTATGGATTGCAATAAAAAAACACCACTGAAAAAGTGGTGTCTTTGCGAAGCGCGCGTCTATCTCGCGCAGGGGGAAGCCCCCTCACTACCATCGGCACTGGCTCCGAAGCCCGTTGACCGGCGAATCTCCGCGTCAGCTTCGCCGGTCCGGTGCTCACGTACACTGTACGCTCCGCTCCGGGCCGGCTCGCTTCCTTGACCTTCTTGGTCCCCGGGCTTCTCGCCTGCTGCTGCTCTGGATTCCCTTATCCATTGAATAGCTGCTTCCTTAACCGCGCCGACCTGACCTTCGGTCTTTGGCAGTTGGGGGCTTATTTTTGAAAACAAAAAAGCACCACTTCAAAAGTGGTGCTTTCTTGCGAAGCGACGTCCTACTCTCGCAGGGGGAAGCCCCCAACTACCATCGGCGCTGAAGAGCTTAACTTCCGTGTTCGGTATGGGAACGGGTGTGACCTCTTCGCCATCGTCACTTCACAATATGAGGATTGTTCCCTCAAAACTGGATAACGGCATCGAAAGTGTTTTCTTGGTTAAGTCCTCGATCGATTAGTATCCGTCAGCTCCACACGTCACCGTGCTTCCACCCCGGACCTATCTACCTCATCGTCTTTGAGGGATCTTACTTGCTTACGCAATGGGAAATCTCATCTTGAGGGGGGCTTCATGCTTAGATGCTTTCAGCACTTATCCCGTCCACACATAGCTACCCAGCTGTGCCTTTGGCAAGACAACTGGTACACCAGCGGTGTGTCCATCCCGGTCCTCTCGTACTAAGGACAGCTCCTCTCAAATTTCCTGCGCCCACGACGGATAGGGACCGAACTGTCTCACGACGTTCTGAACCCAGCTCGCGTACCGCTTTAATGGGCGAACAGCCCAACCCTTGGGACCGACTACAGCCCCAGGATGCGATGAGCCGACATCGAGGTGCCAAACCTCCCCGTCGATGTGGACTCTTGGGGGAGATAAGCCTGTTATCCCCGGGGTAGCTTTTATCCGTTGAGCGATGGCCCTTCCATGCGGAACCACCGGATCACTAAGCCCGTCTTTCGACCCTGCTCGACTTGTAGGTCTCGCAGTCAAGCTCCCTTATGCCTTTACACTCTGCGAATGATTTCCAACCATTCTGAGGGAACCTTTGGGCGCCTCCGTTACTCTTTGGGAGGCGACCGCCCCAGTCAAACTGTCCACCTGACACTGTCTCCCAAGCCGATCAGGCTTGCGGGTTAGAATCCCAGTACAGCCAGGGTAGTATCCCAAGGGCGCCTCCAGGGAAGCTGGCGCTCCCCCTTCTACGGCTCCTACCTATCCTGTACAAGCTGTACCGGAATTCAATATCAGGCTACAGTAAAGCTCCACGGGGTCTTTCCGTCCTGTCGCGGGTAACCTGCATCTTCACAGGTACTATAATTTCACCGAGTCTCTCGTTGAGACAGCGCCCAGATCGTTACGCCTTTCGTGCGGGTCGGAACTTACCCGACAAGGAATTTCGCTACCTTAGGACCGTTATAGTTACGGCCGCCGTTTACTGGGGCTTCAATTCGGAGCTTCGCTTGCGCTAACTCCTCCTCTTAACCTTCCAGCACCGGGCAGGCGTCAGCCCCTATACATCACCTTGCGGTTTAGCAGAGACCTGTGTTTTTGATAAACAGTCGCCTGGGCCTATTCTCTGCGGCTCATCGGGGCTTGCACCCCAATGAGCACCCCTTCTCCCGAAGTTACGGGGTCATTTTGCCGAGTTCCTTAACGAGAGTTCTCTCGCTCGCCTTAGGATTCTCTCCTCGACTACCTGTGTCGGTTTGCGGTACGGGCACCTCCCGCCTCGCTAGAGGCTTTTCTTGGCAGTGTGAAATCGGGAACTTCGCGCGCAATGCGCTCCCCATCACAGCTCAGCGTTGCGGGAAGCGGATTTGCCTACTTCCCCGCCTTGCTGCTTGGACACGCTCGACCAACGGCGTGCTTTCCCTATCCTCCTGCGTCCCCCCATCGCTCAAACGGCGGGGAGGTGGTACAGGAATATCAACCTGTTGCCCATCGTCTACGCCTTTCGGCCTCGACTTAGGTCCCGACTAACCCTGAGCGGACGAGCCTTCCTCAGGAAACCTTAGTCATTCGGCGGATGGGATTCTCACCCATCTTTCGCTACTCATACCGGCATTCTCACTTCTAAGCGCTCCACCAGTCCTTCCGGTCTGACTTCTGCGCGCTTAGAACGCTCTCCTACCACCCGTGCGAAGCACGGATCCACAGCTTCGGTGAACCGTTTAGCCCCGATACATTTTCGGCGCAGCGTCACTCGACCAGTGAGCTATTACGCACTCTTTAAATGATGGCTGCTTCTAAGCCAACATCCTGGTTGTCTAAGCAACGCCACATCCTTTTCCACTTAACGGCTACTTTGGGACCTTAGCTGGTGGTCTGGGCTGTTTCCCTCTCGACCACGGATCTTATCACTCGTAGTCTGACTCCCGTGTATAAATAGCTGGCATTCGGAGTTTGTCTGAATTCGGTAACCCGAGGTGGGCCCCTAGTCCAAACAGTGCTCTACCTCCAGTATTCTTTACACGAGGCTAGCCCTAAAGCTATTTCGGAGAGAACCAGCTATCTCCAAGTTCGATTGGAATTTCTCCGCTACCCACACCTCATCCCCGCACTTTTCAACGTACGTGGGTTCGGGCCTCCAGTGAGTGCTACCTCACCTTCACCCTGGACATGGGTAGATCACCTGGTTTCGGGTCTACGACCACGTACTCCGTCGCCCTGTTCAGACTCGCTTTCGCTGCGGCTCCGCCTCTTCGGCTTAACCTTGCACGTGATCGTAACTCGCCGGTTCATTCTACAAAAGGCACGCCATCACCCGTTAACGGGCTCTGACTACTTGTAGGCACACGGTTTCAGGTTCTCTTTCACTCCCCTCCCGGGGTTCTTTTCACCTTTCCCTCACGGTACTGGTTCGCTATCGGTCACTAGGGAGTATTTAGCCTTGGGAGATGGTCCTCCCGGATTCCGACGGAATTCCACGTGTTCCGCCGTACTCAGGATCCACTCTGGAGAGGATGGATTTTCGACTACAGGGCTGTTACCTTCTACGGCCGTCCTTTCCAGAACGGTTCGTCTAACCCATCCTTTTGTAACTCCGTATAGAGTGTCCTACAACCCCAAGAGGCAAGCCTCTTGGTTTGGGCTCTTCCCGTTTCGCTCGCCGCTACTAAGGGAATCGAGGTTTCTTTCTTCTCCTCCAGGTACTGAGATGTTTCAGTTCCCTGGGTGTGCCCTCTTAACGCTATGAATTCGCGTTAAGATACTGTTCCATTACGAACAGTGGGTTGCCCCATTCGGAAATCTCCGGATCACAGCTTACTTACAGCTCCCCGAAGCATATCGGTGTTAGTCCCGTCCTTCATCGGCTCCTAGTGCCAAGGCATCCACCGTGCGCCCTTACCAACTTAACCGTTTTGCTTGCGATTGCTCGCAAGAGCTTCACTTTCAATGCCGTTTATCCAGTTTTCAAGGAACAAGTTTGAAGGTGTATGAACCTTCAAAACTGAACCCAAAACGTCAATGCCTTCGTCAGTTGTCATCCTTAGAAAGGAGGTGATCCAGCCGCACCTTCCGATACGGCTACCTTGTTACGACTTCACCCCAATCATCTGTCCCACCTTCGGCGGCTGGCTCCCGGAAGGGTTACCTCACCGACTTCGGGTGTTACAGACTCTCGTGGTGTGACGGGCGGTGTGTACAAGGCCCGGGAACGTATTCACCGCGGCATGCTGATCCGCGATTACTAGCGATTCCGGCTTCATGCAGGCGAGTTGCAGCCTGCAATCCGAACTGAGAGCGGCTTTTTGGGATTCGCTCCCCCTCGCGGGTTCGCAGCCCTTTGTACCGCCCATTGTAGCACGTGTGTAGCCCAGGTCATAAGGGGCATGATGATTTGACGTCATCCCCACCTTCCTCCGTATTTGTACGGCAGTCTCCTTAGAGTGCCCAACCGAATGATGGCAACTAAGGACAAGGGTTGCGCTCGTTGCGGGACTTAACCCAACATCTCACGACACGAGCTGACGACAACCATGCACCACCTGTCACCGCTGTCCCCGAAGGGAAGGCCATGTCTCCATGGCGGTCAGCGGGATGTCAAGACCTGGTAAGGTTCTTCGCGTTGCTTCGAATTAAACCACATGCTCCACCGCTTGTGCGGGCCCCCGTCAATTCCTTTGAGTTTCAGTCTTGCGACCGTACTCCCCAGGCGGAGTGCTTAATGCGTTAGCTGCAGCACTAAGGGGCAAGCCCCCTAACACCTAGCACTCATCGTTTACGGCGTGGACTACCAGGGTATCTAATCCTGTTTGCTCCCCACGCTTTCGCGCCTCAGCGTCAGTTACAGGCCAGGAAGCCGCCTTCGCCACTGGTGTTCCTCCATATCTCTACGCATTTCACCGCTACACATGGAATTCCGCTTCCCTCTCCTGCACTCAAGTCTCCCAGTTTCCAATGACCCTCCCCGGTTGAGCCGGGGGCTTTCACATCAGACTTAAGAGACCGCCTGCGCGCGCTTTACGCCCAATAATTCCGGACAACGCTCGCCACCTACGTATTACCGCGGCTGCTGGCACGTAGTTAGCCGTGGCTTTCTCGTAAGGTACCGTCAGGGTGCGGTCAGTTACTACCGCACTTGTTCTTCCCTTACAACAGAGCTTTACGATCCGAAGACCTTCTTCGCTCACGCGGCGTTGCTCCATCAGGCTTTCGCCCATTGTGGAAGATTCCCTACTGCTGCCTCCCGTAGGAGTCTGGGCCGTGTCTCAGTCCCAGTGTGGCCGATCACCCTCTCAGGTCGGCTACGCATCGTCGCCTTGGTAGGCCGTTACCCCACCAACCAGCTAATGCGCCGCGGGCCCATCCTATAGCGGTAGCAGAACCACCTTTCAACACCGGAGCATGCGCTCCGCTGTGTTATCCGGTATTAGCACGCGTTTCCGCGAGTTATCCCGGTCTATAGGGCAGGTTACCCACGTGTTACTCACCCGTCCGCCGCTAACCTCATAAAAAGCAAGCTTCCTATGAGGTCCGCTCGACTTGCATGTATTAGGCACGCCGCCAGCGTTCGTCCTGAGCCAGGATCAAACTCTCCAAAAAGAATTTGATTTCGCTCAAATTGTTTGTCCGAATCCGGTCCGCCGACGGGGCCGGCAAACCGGAATTGTTTCTGGCATCAACGCTTTGGTGTTCAGTTTTCAAGGTTCATTTAGTAAATTTGTAGTGACATTGAAATATTATATCACGTTTTTTTTTTATTTCAAGTATTTTTTTGCTTGTTTTTTAGCGAGCTTTTATATTTTAACTGATTTGCTTTATTAGTGTCAATACTTTTTAACTTTTTTATTTCTCAAAGGGAAATTTATTATAACAAGTGAAATGAGAAGATGCAATAATTGTTGAACATTTTATTGTAATAAAGTTAATACTGCAATGCACAATACACCCGGAAATCCTAAAATTGTAATAGTGAGAGCCGAAAAAAAGTTCACCGGAATGACAATATCAAAGCCGTCAAATGTAATGTGGGCCAAATATAAAAAAGCAAACGAACATGCAAGCCGAAACCAGAAAATCGCCAATTTCTCAATAATAATCCCATAATCCAGCTTTTTTCCTGTAATAAGGAAAACAATGAGTAGCACGCATATAGCACCCAGACCCAAATATGTACCCATCCAATCTCCTTCCGAATTCACGTACATTGGAAACATATGCTATTACGGCTACTCTTAGTATTATTTTCACAAAAACAATAATTTTACATCTCATTTTATTAAAACTGCATTTTCAAGTTGAACCGCATCCCCAATGCTCCTTTTATTTGTCATGACGCAGCATTATTCTTCGGATGCGCGCTTCTTTGAACAGATAAAAATGAAGACTTTCTGCAATTTTGCTTTGGGCAATGATATCCAAATTATAATCTTCCGTCAATTCTTCCAGCTGTTTTGCGTAATTCCAATCATCTTTTGTTTCTTGCATCAAACGCATTAATTGTTCATCAAATTCTTTTTTTAATTTTCCTTTTCGACTGAATAAGCCCACCTTATATTTCACGCCGCCCTTCCAAAGCTTTTGATAACGTCACTTCATCAGCATATTCCAGGTCGCCACCTACCGGCAGTCCATGGGCGAGGCGTGTTGTCCGGATTCCCGAGGGCTTTACAAGACGTGAAATATACATCGCTGTCGCTTCCCCTTCAATCGTTGGATTCGTCGCCAAAATAATTTCTTTGACCCTCTCATCTTGTAATCGGTTGATTAATGAAGCTACATTAATATCTTCAGGACCGATTCCGTCCATCGGCGAGATGGCTCCGTGCAATACATGATATAAACCATGGTAATCCTTCATTTTTTCCATGGCGATCACGTCTTTTGGATCCTGTACAACACAAATCGTTGAAACATCCCTGGTTTGATCGGTACAAATATGGCAAGGATCCACATCAGTTATATGCCCGCATATGGAGCAATATGTCAAATCCCTCTTTGCATCCACTAACGCTTTCGCAAAGGATAATACCTCATCTTCCTTCATGGTTAAAACGAAAAATGCCAGTCGAGCCGCAGTTTTCGGACCGATGCCTGGCAATTTCATAAAGCTATCAATGAGCTTTGATATCGGTTCAGGATAATACATTTAAATTGACCTCCTAGAACGGAAGGTTTAATCCTTGAGTGAATTTGCCCATTGTTGCAGCAGTTTCTTCTTCCACTTTCTTCAATGCTTCATTAATTGCAACGATAATTAAATCTTGAAGCATTTCCACGTCTTCCGGATCCACTACGGAAGGATCGATGCTGATATCCAAAACTTTGCGTTCCCCGTTGACTGTCGCTTTTACCATTCCGCCTCCAGCAGTTCCTTCAAATTCTTTTGCATTTAATTCTTCTTGAGCTTGAAGCATTTCTTTTTGCATTTTTTGCATTTTTTTCAGCATGCTCTGCATATTACCCATTCCACGCATTCTAAAACGTCCTCCTTTATTGGCATTCTTTAAGTTATGCTGAAAATCATCAATCTTCCACTACTTCCACAAAATCTTTTCCAAACATTTTTTCCGCTTCTTTCACAATCGGGTCTTCCGACTCCATATCTTTCATGTCGTCAATATATGGCGCTTCGGAAACATTTTCCTGAACCTTGTTCTCCGCATTATTAGCTTTTTTAAGATTTAATCCGCTCTCGCGGATAAAATTTTCACGTAAAACGGTCCATTGCCGTTCCGGAATGCACAAAATTTCATACATATTTCCAGTTTGTTGAAAAAGCGCTTGGGAAAAGGCAGTAGTGAGATCTCTGTTTTCAGCAACCATTTGACAATGTATATCATACTTGAATTTTATCACAAATGCACTAGAAGATGCTGCAACTGGTTCGGCTTCCGCAAAAAGCGCCGATTGCGATTTTTGAAGCTGGTTTAAGGCAGGGAACCAGGCGTTTTTCACCTGGATGATATCTTGTTTCGTAGCGTGCTTTAACACTTCTTTGATTCTTCCCTCGGGCGCTTTATATCCATTGACAATTTTTGTTCTTGGGCGGATCTCTTCTTTGGCCGGCATATTTGCCTGGGAAACCGCCGCACCGCTTTCAATTTGCGTTTTTAATTGAAGGACCAATTTCTCCAATTGGGCTACTTTATCAAGTAATGCGGAATCCGCTTGCACCGCGCCTTTTGCACCCGAATTTGAAATTTGGGTCATTTTCAATAAAGCGGTTTCCAAATACACTTTTGTATGATGAGAAAACCTCATATCTTGTTGGGTTTTGGAAAGGATATCAATACATTTGTAAAGGGTATCGGATGAAAATTCCCGGGATAACTCCGCAAATTTTTCTTCAGGTGTAATCAGTTCCAACAGTTCCTCCAAATTCCCGCTCGTTTGCAGCAATAACAAATCCCGGAAAAATGTAATCAGGTCTTCCGACAAACGGAGCGGATCCTTCCCTTCCGCTATCAAATCTTCCAATAAAGAAAGTACATGGGCGATATCCTTTTCTTTTAAAGCGGACACTAAATCATAAAACACATCTTGGCTCACGGAACCGCTTACCAGCAAAGCGTTTTCAAGCGTCAGCTTCTCCCCGCTGAAGGATACGATTTGATCCAATAAACTTAACGCATCACGCATCCCGCCGTTTGCCGCTTGCGCAATGACTTTTAGCGCCTGTTCTTCGTAAGGCAGTTGAATATCCTCCAACACCAATTTCATCCGTTCCACAATATCATTGGAAGAAAGGCGTTTAAAATCAAAGCGCTGGCAGCGTGAAATGATGGTAGCCGGCAATTTGTGCGGTTCAGTGGTTGCCAAAATAAACACCGCATGGGCTGGCGGTTCTTCCAATGTTTTCAGCAAAGCATTGAAAGCGCTCGTAGAAAGCATATGCACTTCGTCGATAATATACACTTTATAGCGGGCATTTACTGGAGCAAATCTTACTTTTTCAATGATGTCGCGGATTTCTTCAACGCGGGAATTGGAGGCGGCGTCGAATTCAATCACATCCGGGTGTGAACCTTCCGTGATGCTTCGGCAAGTGGGACATTCATTGCAAGGCTCGTTCGTCGGCGCCTTTTCGCAATTTAATGCTTTAGCAAAAATTTTGGCTGTACTTGTTTTTCCTGTGCCCCGCGGGCCGGAAAACAAATATGCGTGGGTTGTTTTATTTGCCAGGAGAGCATTTTGAAGCGTTCTTTTTACGTGGGTTTGACCGGACATTTCGCGAAAGCTTTGCGGCCTGTAAACGCGATAAAATGCTTGATATGTCAACGATTTCCTCTCCTTTTTGCTTACGACGTTCTCGTAGCTACATTATACCACTTCTCAGCGTTTAAAAAACAATTATAAAACGATGGAAGATGGCGCCACCAGCATGACGCCGCCTCCGCTAATCCCTTCTTTCATCATACATGCGAAAAGAAAATTATCTCTTCCTCATTCCTTTTAAAATTCGTTCCACATTTGTTTCTTCCTCTGCAACTTTCGTTGCAACAACTTTCCTTGGTTTTCCGATTTGTTTAATAAAGGTCCATCCAAATCGCCGAATCGTTATATCAATAAAGAACAACAATAAACCAACAAGGATCAGAAAAGTAGAGATGCTTTGGCGGGCAGTCCCTTGTTCCTTAAATGCACGAAAAGCTTCCTGCGGCTCTTTAATAATCTTGCCTCCTGTTTTTTCGGCAATTTCTTTCAGCAAATCCTCATTTGGCGGCTGCAGTTCATATTCCGCGCTATACGGGACCGTTAATCCCGCCTGAAACACATCATCGTCTTTTGAGATTCTGAAGAACACCAGACCTGGCTTGGCGTCAACGATTGCCCGTATTTTGCCTGCGGAAACGGGTTCCAGTTGGACATCCAATTCATTCCCGGCTTCATCTACTACAGCAACGTCTAGAAAAGCCGCCTGATTAGCGGGATCGGTGATGATAAATGTTCCATCCCCATCCATCCGGATGTCATAAGCGATTTCGTTATATGCAGGCAGCAATCTGGAAACGGCTGTATGCCAAAAATCACCCCACCGGTTCCACCTCGCCCAATCCCCGGTCCAGGCTCCTGTGGAATCGGATGTAAAGGCTATCGTCCGCCCCAGTCCATATTGCCATTCTGCAAGCACCGGATCTTCTTTTTCGCTTTCCGCAATCACATGGGCGACCGTTTTTGCGGTTGTTGCAATGTAAGCATTCATCTGCGGAACGCCTTCTTCAAACAAATGATTCCAGCCTTCTGCATGATGGATAACCGGATAAAAAGGATTGTCTTCAATATAAGTCCGGGACATCATCGCCGTTTCTCGGGTCAAAATTGATGGAATCGAGGTTTCATCTACTACATCATAAAACCTTCCACTCCCAAGTTCGCTTAAATATTCTAATAAATTCCGATCCGCGTCATCCCCGATGGCAACGGTCGACAACGTAATCAAATTTTCTTTTCCGCCTTCAATAAGAGCTTCATAACTTCCGGTCGAATATGACTGGCCATCGGTTAATAAAATGATATGTTTCCGCTGCAATTTCAGAGGGCTCAAATTTTTATAGGCCAAGGAAAGGGCCGGATAAATTTCGGTTCCCCCGCCTGGCGGTATGGACATGATGGTTTCGACCACAGATTTTTTATTTTTGATCGGCCCTGTTCCAACAAGTTCCCACGGCTGATCGTCAAATGCAATCAATCCAAACGTATCTTCCTCCCGGAGCAGCTCAACGGAACGCGCTGCGGCCTCTTTGGCCAATTCCATTTTCATACCGGTCATACTGCCTGAACGGTCAAGCACGATAATAAGCCCCAAGGACGGTATTTGTTGTTTCCCTTGCACTTTCATTTCAACGGGCAGTAACCGTTCAATGGGCGTTTTAAAATAACCTCCCAGGCCAAAACTGTTTTCTCCCCCGACCATCATAAAGCCGACGCCGAAATTTTTTACTGCCTGCTCGATGACACCCATTTTCGCTTCCCCGACAAGATGACCAGAGACATTGTCAAAAATGATGGCATCATACTTCAGGATATTGGATAAAGAGCTGGGCAATTCTTCGGCAGCCACCTCTTCAAACTGAATGGCAGACGGATTCAATATTTTCGCGATGGCAGAACCCTTTCCTTGATTAGTGACAATCAATAACCTTGGAGTGCTCCGGATATTCGTCATGCTCGTCAATTTATTATTTTCTAATACGGCATCTTCATCCGTTTGAATCACTGCTTCATACTTCACTAATCCCTCTTGGCTTCCTTTATGACGATGGGTGAAAACATTTTTTCCTTGCTGCAGCTGAACTTCTTCCCTCATAATCAGCTGATCGTTTTCATATATGAGCAGCTCGCCTAATGTATCTTTGGTTGATTCAATTTCCGTCACCAATTGCTGTTCTTCTCCCTGATACGCCACTTTTGGGGTCGTAAAGCTCCGAATGGAGACGTCATGTTCAATATTTCTTCCAATCGGAACCACATCTACGGAAATTTTTGAACCGGCCATTTTCGCAATGCTTTCCAATGCTTCACCTTTTGTTTGCCGTCCGTCAGTTAGAAGAACGATGCGCGCTGCTTTGTCTTTATCAACGATGCCCGATGCCAATTGCAAAGCTTGTTCGATATCGGTCTCATCCACCCCGCGGATATCGCTTAAGGTTGAAGCATGTTCCAACGTCCTTGACAAAATCGCCTCTGTTTGAAAATTTGAGGCAAAGGAATAAATCCCCACCGAATGGTGTTCCTTCTTCGCTTTCAAACTTTCTTCAATGAACTTCAAAGCTTCATCTTCAGTGCCTTCCACTGAAGCCGAACGGTCAATAAGGAACAATACCTGTTCATCCTTTACCGGCAATAATACATAAGGGGAGGCGAGGGCAAATACGAGCGTGGCAGCCGCGATCATCCGAAGAATGAAAACCGTTTTATGTTCTTTTTTCAAGGAAGCCCGATGTTTTCGCCATGTCCAAATAAAATACCCCAAGAGCGGAATGGCTAATAGCAGGAATATTGGATAATCAATTCGCAAATCCACGTCTTCTCTGCACCTCCCACTCAATGACAAGCAACAATAAAATGATGAGCACAATCCATTTCGCCAAGGATTCATTCCTTACCTCTTCCTGTCCGCCCAACACTCTTCCCAGCTCAAAGCTGGTACCATCCTGAATCGTCCGTTCCTTCTGCGGCAATTGGACAATAAACGGTTTTTCTTCTTCTTCGGAGCGGACTACATAAAACCCGGGCTTTGCCGGCGCCCGGAACTCATGGGGTTGTTCGAAGGAAGAAATATAATCCCCATCCGGCGTGTAAATGGACCAATCCTCCGGAACCAGGGCAACAGCCCGTCGTTCATTTGGAGTGAAAATTCCCAATGAAGTTTTCCCTTCCATCAGCTCATTTTGGACGCTCCACAAAAACAAAGGAAAGGAAGGGTCAAGCGGCCAATCGGTCAATTGGATGTCCGTCAGAATGATGATATCTCCTTTCGGCGACCGTTGAATCAACGGCTTGCCGTCCACCTTTGCGATGGTTTTGAAATTTTCGAAAGGCGGGTAAACGGCGCTGACATACACATCTTCCAACGAACTGAATGAGAACAATTCATCTTCCGACACTTCCACTTTCCCGCTGACTTCACTTTCCGTTTCATCATTCCGTCCAATTAACACAATCGGTTCCTTCCGTTCAAGAAGTTCTGTCCGGTTTGTCACGACAATGGTATCCTTCAAGGATTTCAATTGCCCATCCGGAACAATTTTCACATCAAGCCCTAACGATTGAAAGCCGATTTGCACCAGTTTATGCATATCTTGTCCCACCGCGATTTGGTAAGGATCGCTTCCGACCATCGTTACCATGGAATTGTCCTCTTCATAATCGTCGTTTACTTGAATCATTGCAATGAGCGCATCTCTTTCCGGCAAAGCTTCAAATGTATAGGCCGCTTCTTCTTTGGACTTTAAAGTAATCGTCTTTTCCAACAATTCTTCCCCATTTTGATCGGAAAAAGAAAGGCGGACCGTTTGATTGGTTTCCGTTTCATTTTTTAATTGCAGCAAAGCAACCGTCTCTCCGTTTGCATTGGTTGCCGCAAAACGGGTGATTGCCACGTTTTTTAGTCCGGATTCCGCACCTTTTACAATCCATTTCACATGGTCGCTTTCGACCGGCAAATCTGAACGGGAAACCGCATCTGTGAATAAATAGATGGTCGTCGGCAAATCACCTACAAAAGCATTCGCCATTTCAATGGCTTTTGGTAATTGTTCTTCCTCATATGTGACTTCCAACTCATCGATGGCTTTTTCGATTCTTTTTACATTGGTTTCCTGACGCAGAATTGCTTTCGGTTCGTTTCCCGTAGTAATAATGGTCAAGGGCCTTTCCCCGATTGCATTGACAAGGGAAAGCATTTCTTTGCGGTGCTTTTCAAAGGTGGATTGTTCTTTTCCGGCAAGCATGGTGGCGGATGTATCCACGATCCATATCACTTGTTCCCCGCTGATTTCCTTCGTCTTTGTATAAGGGTTTATCAATGCGAGCACAAAAAGAAGCAGCGCCAACATTTGCAAATAAAACAGCGCATTCCTTTGCAAATGTTTTAAGTAAGGTGATACATTGGTTTCTTGCATGATTTGTTCCCAAAAAAGAGTGGATGAAACTTGTTGTTCCTTATATTTCTTTCGAAAAAAGTAATATAAAAGAACTATAATTGGAAAGATGATGGTCCATAAAAAAGTCAATTGACTAAACCCCAATGCAAATCACCTCACTGTATCCACCGATTCTTTAGAAGATGATGGAAAACCGCCCGTTCAATCCCATCATCAGCCACCAATTGGATCGTTTTAATGCCGAAGCGGCTGCAGATGGCGTGGAAAGCCTTTTCGTGCTGCTCGCGCCCCTTTTGATAGTCTTCCAGCACTTTATTTGACATCGAAACATTCAATTCTTCGTCACTTTCCACATCAATCAGCCGGATGTCTCCTGTATAGGGCGGATGCAATTCTTCTTCCGTCACGATTTGAATGCAGCGGACATCGCCCGAAAAATGGGGCAGCTTGCGGAAAAAATGTTCCCATTCCCCCAAAGGTTCCAAACCATCCGTCACTACAAACAGAACGGTGCAGTCTTTTGGCAAAGCTTTTATTCCGTTCCTTGCAAAACTTCCTTTAAAAGAGGCATCCGGCATGTTTGCCACCATTTGCAAAAAGGCTTTCCGATAGGCCGCCCCTTTTTTTCTAAAGATAATTTCTTCCTCCAAAGCGGAAAAAGAAAGCCGGTCGTCCCTGTTTAACACCATGAATCCCAAGGCACTGGCAATTTGCCTTGCAAACAGCCACTTCTTCTCTTCCCCCATCGAACGGGAAGAATCCAGCAAAATATGCACTCTCATTTCTTGTTCATCCAAAAACCGCTTAATAAAATATTTTTCCGTCCTTGCGTAGACATTCCAGTCCACTTGACGCACATCGTCACCCATGGCATATTCCCGATAGTCGGAAAAATCCAGGGAAGAGCCGAAGCGGTGGGAACGGTGGGAGCCTTTGTGCTGACCCCTCAATTTCGAAGATGTGGCCACCGACAAGCGCACCAATTTTGAAATGAAATCTTCCGTTAAAATGAATGAATTCATGATAAAGCACCCTGGGGAACATGATTTAAAATTTCTTCTATTAATTCATCCGTTGTTCTTCCCGTTGCTTCCCCTTCATAGTTCAAAAGCAGCCGGTGGCGCAATGCCGGTTTTGCCACAGCTTTAATATCCGCAAGGGCCACATGGAATCTTCCGTTATATACCGCGCGGGCTTTGGCCAATTTGATGATGCTTTGGAATCCCCTCGGTCCGCTTCCGTACAAGACATATTGCTTCACAAAAGAAGGAGCATTGTCCTCTTTTGGATTGGTTGCCACCACCAAATCCGCCGCATATTCCAACATTTCATCAGCCACCAATACTTCCTTGACCATTTGCTGCGCAGCCATTAAGCGCTCTGCATCCATCACTTTTTCCAACTGAACGGTTTGCGCTCCCGTTGTCCGTTTGACAATTTCAATTAACTCCTCTTTGCTTGGATAGGGAACAAGTATTTTGCATAAAAAACGGTCCATTTGCGCTTCCGGCAAAGGGTACGTTCCTTCCATCTCGATCGGGTTTTGGGTCGCTAACACGAAAAACGGTTTCGCCATGGGTTTCGAATCACCCAAAATGGTCACCGTTCTTTCACCCATCGCCTCCAATAAAGCGCTCTGCGTTTTCGGTGTGGCGCGGTTAATTTCATCGGCCAACACCATTTGACTGAAAATCGGGCCCGGCTGAAACTCAAATTGCTGTCTTCCGCTTTCTGTCCTCTGGATGATATTCGTCCCCGTAATATCAGCGGGCATCAAATCCGGCGTAAATTGGATGCGGGAAAAAGATAAATCCAAAACCCTTGAAATGGTCCGGATCAGCATCGTCTTCCCCATCCCCGGCAATCCTTCAAGCAGCGCATGGCCATCCGCCAAAATGGAGAACAGGGTATATTCGATCGCCTCTTCCTGGCCGACTATGAATTTTCCAATTTCCTCCCTTACCCGCTGCAATTGTTCAGCCATTTCCACATATTGCTGTTCACTATACAAACGAATTCCCCCTATTGTTCAGACTGTAACGATGAAAAATATGATTCCACTACATTTTGCAAATCTCTCGGCAGTTGCATTCGTTTGGCGCTTTGCATATATCTCTCTTCATAAGCTCCTATCACTTCTTCGTAGCTTCGAACGGTTCCCTTTGTTACCGGTACCTGCCCTTTTTGTTCGCCTGCCGGATTTCCTTGCCCCAACGGACCGCCATCCACGGTAGGTGGACGTCTCTCGCCCAACCGTTCAGAAGGAATTGAGAGAAGAGTGCGCCCTCCCGATCCCTTTCCTGCACCGCCGCCAGCAGAAGACCCGCTTCCCGAGCCTTGCCCGCCTGTTCCCGAACCGCTTCCTTGGCCCTGGCCGGTTCCGGAACCGGTATTCCATTGGCCTTGGTTATTTCCTGATCCGGTGCTTCCCTGACCTTGATTATTCGATCCGGTGTTTCCTTGGCCCTGGTTATTCCCCGAACCGGTACTTCCCTGGCCTTGCTGACCATTATTTTGCTGATTATTATTCCCTTGGTTTGTATTGGAATTTCCTGTTTGATGATTGGACGTACTCCCGTTCTTCGAGCCGGTTTGGGCATCCTCCATCATTTTGCCGATGGTGTTTTGCAACTCGAAACTGAGAGGCGCTCCAAGTTTGCTTATGGCTTTCTGGGTGCTTAATGCATGCTGGGCCAGAGAACTTTGCACTTCCGCAAGATCTTTCAGCTTCTGCAGTTCCCCTTCCGTCAATCCTGACCCATCCGCGTTTTCAGCAAGCCTTTTTTCTTGCAGTTTTTGTTCCTGCAATTTCAATTCTTTCTGCTTTTTCACCACTTCCCGGAGAGCCTGTTCGGGGGTTTCCGCTTCTTTCAACCTTCCAAGCAGCTCTTTCAATTCCTTTTTTACATCTTCGGATTCGGCTTTTCTTTCTAATTTCGCCACTTCCTTTTTGATATCCCTGATGACTTCCTGTTCCTTTTCAACCACTTGCGCTTCCTGCTGCGTTTCAGAAGGGAAAATCCATAAAGCGGCCGTGATGATCGAAACAATCAAAATACCAAATAAAGCCTTTGGACGCCAATATTGTTTCGTGCGGCGTTTAAAACGTTCAAAAGCCTTTTCCGATTCCTTTACCGCTTTGTCCATAATCGAATCGGCCAATGGATGTTCATTTTCTTTGAAAGATAAAGCCGTTACCAGTTCGTTAAATGGGTAAAAATCATCCAATCTCCGCAATGCTTCCTTTGTTCGGACGCGCTTCCACCACATATAAACGGCCGTTGCAACAATCGTGGCACAGGCAACAGCCAAGGCGATTTCGTCATAATAGGCGAAAACAAAAAATCGGGAAACGAACAGGATCGCCAAAGTGAACACCAATGAAAGAAAAACGCCGTATTGCAATAAAGGCAGCATTTTCTCCGCATTTAAACTCCGTTTTGCCCGATTTATATATTTCATTAAGTATTTTTGACGATCCATCGTTCCCACCCCTAACGGTTCGTTTTCATATTTGCCCGCAATTTGCGGATTGCAATGGTTAAACTTAATGCCGTAATCAGCACGTAAAAGATTAAATAAATAATCCAATTCGGAAAACTGATGCCGACGGATTCCGTCAGCGCACTCTTGATATCAGGGCTGAGCAATGTAACAATTAATACCCCCGGGTTAATGCTCGCCCAAAAATAGGTGATCGGCGAAAATGGTGCTGTATTAGGATTTTGCGCTATGAACAACTGTTCTAAAGATAAACCGATGAAATAAAAGAATAAGGTAATAAATCCTAAAAAGACCATTGTGCCGTAAGTCGCAATCATCGAAACAATCGTTCTTTTCGTAAGGGTGGAAATCATGATTCCTATGCTCCCAATGGCGATCAACGTCACCAGATAATAGAAGAACATGGTGATGAATTGCCATGGAGACACCCCTCCGAATAAAAATACAATGCTATAAAGCGGAAGTCCGGCAATGAGCATTAAAATAAGGAATGCCACCGACGACAACAGCTTTCCGACGATGATTTGCGCAGAGGTTTGGGTTGTCGTCAGCAAAATATTTAATGTTTGTTTCTCGCGCTCCGTACTGATGGACCCGGCAGTAAGCGCCGGCGCCATGAACATGACAAGGCCCATTTGCAAAACAGAAATAACGGAAAACATCATAAAACTTTCGCTCGGTTTGAAAAATCCCGTCAATGAAAATTCGGTGAATACAAGCAAAAAGCCTGATACAAAAATAATTAACACCGATAAATAAAACATTAAGCCGGAGAAGCTTTTAAAGGTGCGGAAACGCAATTTCAGTTCTTTCAACAATACAGGATTAAAGATGATCCCCTTCATTTTGTATCCGCTCCTTTCGTAATGGCCATATACACATCTTCCAAATCTTTTTCCTCTTCCATAAACGCATAAATGGAAAGTCCCGCTGTAATGGCTTTTCGCAATAATTGCATTTGTTCCTCTTTTGACCCTTTATAAATGAATGTTATTTCTCCGTGTCCTTCCATCACCTCAATGGATGATACAAACGGATCTTCTTCCAAAAACTTCACCGTTTTTTCAACCTCATTTAAAACTTTCACGGTAATATGCCGATCACCTTGCAATTGGGCCTGAATCGCTTCAACATTTCCTTGGGTGATCAACTTCCCTTTGTCGATGACGCCGATTTCATCACACATTTCCGCAAGCTCAGGCAAAATATGGGATGAAATTAAAATCGTTTTTCCCATAGCTTTCAGATGCTTGATGATTTCCCGCATCTCCACCCTTGCGCGCGGGTCCAGACCGGAAGCCGGTTCGTCCAGAATCAGCACTTTCGGATCATGGATCAGGCATCGGGCCAAACATAGCCGCTGCTTCATCCCCCGGGATAACAAATCCACATACTCATATCGTTTATCTGACAAATTAACGAGTTCCAACAGTTGCGGAATCAACACTTTCCGTTCTCTTTCCGGAATTCCGTAGCAAGCTCCGTAAAAATCCAAATATTCATCTGTTTTCAGCTGGTCATATACACCGAAAAAGTCAGGCATGTAGCCAATGATTCTCCGCACTTCCTGCGGTTCTTTCACAACACTTTTTCCGTCTATGAAGGCATCCCCTGAGGTTGGCGCAAGAAGGGTGGCAAGAATGGAAAAAGCCGTCGTTTTTCCTGCCCCATTGGCACCGACAAAGCCGAAAACAATTCCTTCCCCTACTGTCATATTCAAACCGTCAAGGGCTTTAAAATCGCCAAACTTCTTCGTAAGATTTTGGATTTCAATCATTCTTTCGCCACCCCCTTGATTTCTAACGCAGGTAAATGGATTTGCACATCCTGATCTCCGCCGACTTTTAATAACATTTTGATTTCCCGGTTTTCGGAAATATAGTGTTGAAGATTTTCTTTGATGGCCCATTCCCGATCCTGAATTTCTTCATAAGTGCTTGTCGAAAAATTCCATATGGACATTGTTAAATTGTTCTTTTCACGATTTCGGATTTTGATTTCCTTTAATTGGTATTTCTCGTTCAATAATTCTTCCGGAACAACAATTTGGAATTCATAATCACCCGGGCTCATCAAATATTCATTCGATAGTTCGTCGGTCAACTCGGCATATCCGTCATCCACTGGATATACCCACATTTCCATCATGCTATCATTGACTTTGAACTCCCCTTTAATTTCCATTTTCGGCTGGAATTCTTGAAGAATCACCGAAATCGGATTTACTTCCGCATTTCCGTCCAATTGGATGCCGACGAGGGGATCTTCCACCCAACCGATTAACACCGGATGATTTTCATCGATTAAATATACAGATTGATATTTTAGTTGTTCAATTCTTTTTGGAATCAGCTCTTCCACATTTCTCGGCTCATCCCAATAAGTGGCATATGCAACCGGTTTTAACAGAATGGAACTGTTCAGTTTTTTATTAATTTTTACCGTTTCATTGGGCTGAATGTCCCCTATTTTGATCTCTTGAGATCCGGACCAAATCGTTGCATCTTTAACCGCAAACGGGAAATTGTTTTTTACTGTTCCGTGAATTCTGGACTCAGTCACTGTCAAATCGATATCAAAATTTCCCGCATCCGGAATCGTTGTTTCCCCAATGATTGATTGTACAGACCAATAATTCAAATTTCGCAAATGGATGCTGGACCCGTCTCCGTGTTTTTTGATATAGGATTTTTCATGCAATCTCCCTGAAACGCCAAAATCATTGTCTCTTGTTGCATAGCCGGAAGTATGTTCATCCATTGTAAACACAAAATCCCCGTTCCGATTCGTTAAAATGGATTCCACATAATAACCTGACAAGTTATTTCCATTCACTTTATAAAAAGCGGATTGATTGATTTGCGACTGCAAAATGCGTTCTTTTGCCCCGATCAAAAATATCGCCAAAGTCAATACAATGGAAATAACAGGAATTAACCACCATGCATGCTCCCGCTTATCTAATTTTTTCAATAAAAGATATAAGATCGGCCCGACAAGGAACATATAGAGAATAATCGTAATCAGAACAATGAATGTGTTGACTTTAAAAGACGGAAATAATTCGTTGAAACTTCCAAGCTCATAAGATAAAGAGTCTAAATAATTCCCTCTGCTCCATTTCGAAAAAGTTGTTTGCAGCTGCAGCATTTCGTTTAATAATTTTCCATATCCGTCCATTGTAGACAGCGGTTGGTCGCCCAGCGAAAATGTTGTTTGAATGATTTTCCCTTGTCCCAAATCCATGGATGAAGCAAGTAAAGTATCCCCGTCTGCCAGGATTCTTTGGCTGCCTTCGCGTTCAGTCGCCCGGAACACTTCAATGCCTTCCGTAAATATGCCGCCTTTTGATAAGACATTCAACGCCTCTTGCGTGACGATGGTTTTCTCGCTGGTCAGATTCAAAGGAAGGTGGCTGCTAAATATCCCCATGGAACGTTCTACTTGCTCTGACGCTCCAACGAGAAGGGTTCCCCCTTTTTCAACCCATTCAAATAAAGCTTCCTGTGTTTTTTTCGGTAAATCCGCTATACTCAATTCATCCACTATAAATAAATCCGCCATGGCAAAACCTTTGTAGTCTTCCGGGAATTCATATCCGGGAAGTTGGTTCAGATGAAAAATTTCAATATTTTCATTTTGAAGATACTGCTTCAAACGCAATAAGGCCGCCAAACGGTCGCTGTTTTCTGTATACGTGAAAATGAAAATGGAATCGTCAGCTAAAAAATGACGGAAACGCGGCTTCTTATCTCCTGTAAAATCGACTACTTTCCCTTTTTCAATGCCGCCTTCATAAAAGGTAAAAAGACTTTCATTCTGGGAACTATATAAATAATCATCTGAAAAACCATCTACATAAATCGTTAATGTTTTCGTTTCACCTTCCGCGAGGTCCAACGGATAAACCAGTGCAGATCCCGCTGCAAACGTGACGGATGCATCAATCACCAAATCGCCGGAAAAGGCGCTCCCGTTATTCGTAATCGTCAATTTTAAAGGCAACGGTTCGTACAGTTTAATGGTATTGTTTACACCGACCTCGGCTTTTACGTCCAATTGCGGTGCAGCACGTGCCGTTTCAATTTGAACAAAGAAGCTGAAAAAAAACATCAAGATGAAAATCAGTATGTTTCTATACACACGTTCACATCTCCTTTTCTTTTCATTCTTTATAGATTAGTACGTTTATTCAAGCATATAGTTGCGGAAATTATAAATTAATTAGAAAATATTAAATCTTTATTAAGAGTTTGTTCGATTGTATGGAGCAAGATTCCTTTGAATAGCAATAAAAAAAGGCTGCAGAAACCCAACTTTAAGGTCTCTGCAACCTTTTCATTCCTGTATTTAAAAGCCGGATCGGCAAATCATCATAATAGAAGCCGTGCACCTTTTCTCGACTGCAGCACATAGGTGCTACTCTTGTCGCCAGCTCGGGTCAGGCTGCCCCACGGCACATGGGTGAAACCACTTAATGCTGCTTCCTTCCGGACCTGACATGGTTCGTGGCTACCCATTGCGCGGGACCCAACCGTCAACGCTACGTGCAAGAGGCAAACCCTACATGCATACAGCCTCAAAAAGGACTTCAGTCTCGCTGGAGCGGATTGCGAGTTACAGGGCACCGCTACCTCCCCACCTAGCACGGCATAAATAAGTATACCCCATGTAAACGGGAAATTGCAATGTTTTGTTCTGGCGATTCTTCAAATTGCAACAAGTACAACCTTTCTTATCCTTTATTTGAATTATTTTTCGTTGATATTAATTTATTGACATATTGAAAATACCATGATATATTTTTTGCTGTCGAAATGGAGGAATACCCAAGTCTGGCTGAAGGGATCGGTCTTGAAAACCGACAGGCGGGTCACACCCGCGCGGGGGTTCAAATCCCTCTTCCTCCACCATACATAAGAAATTCCAACCACTACTGCTTCAGTAGTGGTTTTTTATTTTATCAAATTTTTTTATTTTCTACCTGCTTTAGATTAGAATAATGAAAGAACTATTCTTTGCAGAGGGTCTATAATGGAACAAAAAAATTCATCGATCGAAATGATGCATTATTGATCTTTATCGTTGCGATCATCACAGCGGTTGCCAGCGAAGTGAAAGTAATCCCTTTTGAAGGGGCCCCTTTCCGGTTTGGATTGGGTACCGTCATGTTTTTTTTGGCAGCATTAATCAGCCCTTTGCCTTTGATTTATGCGGGATTTGCCACCGGAATGGTCATCGCGCTTTTTCGAACAATGCTGGATGTGTTCATTTATGAGAGCGCTTTTACCAGTTCACTGATTTCCCACCTGCCGGCGGGTCTTTTTTACATCTTGTTTGCGCTCGGCTTACACATGATCAAACTCGAGAAGTTTAAATCGAAACCTTTTTTATTGGCAAGTTGGGTAACCATTATTGAATTTGCAAGCAACTCTATTGAACAATTAACCACTTCCTTTTTTATAACCAACATACCCATAACCATTAAGGAAGTTTTATTGCTTCTGCTCGTTGCCGTACTAAGAAGTTTCTTTGTTGTTGGGATTTACAGTTCCATCACGGTAAAGGAACAGAAAAGGCAAGTGCAGCAGTTGTTAAACTTCATTTCCACCCTTTATGTGGAAGCTTTATATTTAAAAAAATCGATGAATGAAATCGAGAAAATCACGGCAGAGAGCTATAGCTTGTATGATGAATTAAAAAATATCGACCTTACGTTAAGCATGAAAGCCCTTAATATTGCCCAAGAAATTCACGAGGTTAAGAAAGATGAACAAAGAATTTATGCCGGATTATCAAAGATTCTAAACATGGAACCATTGGATGCCTATTTCATTTCCGAATTGCTCCAATTTGTAAAAGAAGCAAATGAAAAATACAGTGAAATGTTAAACAAACAGATTGACTTCATGATTTCCTATAATGAAGATTTCCGAACCAATGAGCATATCCCTTTGCTTGCCCTTATCAACAATTTAGTCGCCAATGCCGTGGAGGCGATTGAAGAAAAAGGGGTCATTCATATTTCGATTAATACCGGGGAAGATGATGTAATCATTTCAGTGGAAGATACAGGCGTGGGAATTCCGGAGAATTTGATTCCTGTCATATTCGATGCAGGATTTACGACAAAATACAATCGTGAAGGGGTGCCTTCGACAGGCATCGGTTTATCTCATGTTCAAGCAATCGTTGAGAAACTCAATGGAACCATCCATGTTGAAAGCGATCAAACAACCAAATTTACCATTCATATTCCAATTCAACATTTGCAAAAAGGAGACGTGCCATGAGGTACTTTATAGTGGATGACGATCGGGCAAGCCGTGCGATGTTGGCTCAAATTATTGAAGAAAGCCAACTTGGAACCGTCATTGGCGAAGCTTCGAATGGAGAAGAAGCAATTCCTCAAGTTCTAATGTTGCAGCCGGACTTTGTGCTCATTGATTTATTAATGCCCAAACTGGATGGATTATCAACGATTGAACGACTGCGGGAAAATCATTATGACGGAAAATTCATCATGATTTCCCAAGTAATCAATAAAGAAATGGTGGCCCAGGCTTATGAAAAAGGCATTGAGTTTTTTATCCATAAGCCGATCAATAAAGTGGAAGTGGAGATGGTACTAAGAAAAACGGAGGAACAATACCGGCTAAAAACCTCCATTTCAGTTATACGCGAATCCCTCTCCAATATCGAATCACCGGCCATCCAGCATTCAAAGAAATCTCCCCGCGACCATGTATTAAGCATCTTGAATGATATGGGAATCGTTGGGGAAGTGGGAAGCGAAGATATAACAAAGATCATTGAATTATTGATGATGGACAAGCAAAGAAACACTCCCCTGCCCCCATTAAAAGAATTGTATGAACGCGTTGCTAAACTGACAAAAAACACCCCTGATGAAATCATAAAGGAAAGCAAATCAATCGAACAACGCATTCGCCGCACCATCTTGGCAGCGATGATCAACCTGGCGAACCTGGGTTTAGTAGATTATACAAACTCAGAATTTGAATATTATGCCCCGCGCTATTTTGAATTTACGGAAATCCGGAAACTGATGAGCCAAATTAAGAACAATGAAGAAAGAAAAGTGAAAATAAATATCAAAAAATTCATCCAGGTGTTGTTTGCAGATATTATCAATAAAGTTAATTAAAAAAATTTTTATAGGATTTTGTCGGATTTTGTAAGTGGCTAATTAATATAAACTTGCTTATTTTTTTATTTAAACAAGGGGTGAGTTTTTTGAGAAAGAAATTTAAACTGAGTTTAGCTTCGCAAATTTTGATTGCGCTAGTATTGGGGATTGTTGTAGGGGCTATTTTTTATGGAAATCCAAACGTCGAAACTTATTTAAAACCGCTTGGTACCATCTTTTTAAACTTGATTAAGATGATTGTTATACCAATCATCATTTCGACGTTAATTGTCGGTGTTGCTGGAACAGGGGATTTGAAACAACTCGGCCGCCTTGGCGGGAAAACATTGATCTATTTTGAAATCATCACGACGATTGCCATCATCCTTGGTTTGCTTGTCACAAACATATTCAGACCAGGTGACGGCATCGACATGAATCAATTGGAACAAACGGATATTTCCTCCTATGTGGAAACGACGGAAAAAGTGGAACATGAAGGAGGCTTTATCGATACAATCGTCGGAATTGTGCCGACAAACATTATTGATTCCATGGCACAAGGCGATATGTTGTCCGTAATCTTCTTCTCCGTATTATTCGGTTTAGGAGTTGCAGCAATCGGTGAACGCGGGAAACCGGTCCTTGCTTTTGCGCATGGGGTTGCGGACGCCATGTTCTGGGTAACAAACCTGGTGATGAAATTTGCTCCATTCGGGGTATTCGGCTTGATGGCTGTAACCGTTTCAAAATTTGGATTGGAATCATTGATTCCGCTTGGAAAATTAGTCGTCGTTGTTTATGGTGCGATGATTTTCTTCGTCATCGTCGTATTGGGCATTACGGCCAAAATCGTCAACGTGAATATTTTCCAAGTGATTAAAGTTCTAAAGGACGAGCTGATTTTGGCTTACTCCACATCTAGCTCCGAAACGGTATTGCCTCGCATTATGCAAAAAATGGAACGCTTTGGTTGTCCAAAGGATATTACATCCTTTGTGATTCCAACAGGCTATTCATTTAACCTGGACGGTTCCACATTATATCAATCCATCGCGGCGATCTTTATTGCACAATTGTACGGCATCGATTTATCCATTGCTGAACAAGTGACATTAGTGCTTGTGTTAATGGTAACTTCAAAAGGAATTGCCGGCGTGCCTGGTGTATCCTTCGTCGTATTGTTGGCAACATTGGGATCTGTCGGAATTCCATTGGAAGGACTGGCTTTCATTGCAGGAATCGACCGTATCCTGGACATGGCCCGTACTGCGGTCAACGTAGTCGGAAACTCCCTGGCAGCGATCGTCATGTCAAAATGGGAACACCGATTTGATGAAAGCCAAATGAATGAATATGTGACTGATTTAGCAAAATAAAAATAGAAAAGAAAAGGGGGCCTTCAGGCAAGGCTCCTTTTCTATGTAAACGTTTTAAAATTTTCTATAACCAAGGATAAATTCCTGTAATTAGTTGGGCTGGATAGAAAGAGGAAAACTTTTTATCCAGCTTTTTATATATTATTTGGCCAAAGCTTTTTCAAGATATTTGCGGATTGACTCTTCTCCATTTGCGAGAGCTTCTTTTTCTCTCGCCTCATCTTTTGCCAATTTTTCTTCGGCCTTTTTCAAAATTTCTTCTTCTTCGCCTTGCGGAATTACGACGACTCCATCCACATCCCCCACAATAAAGTCTCCCGGTTGGACGCTTACGCCGCCAATGGCTATCGGAACATTCACTTTTCCGCCGCCATGTTTATTTCCGCTTGCCACTGTTGTTCCCAAAGCAAAGATCGGGAAATCCAGTTCACGCATTGCGGCGATATCACGGATGACACCATTTACTACAAATCCTTGAATTCCCAGTCCCTTTGCCAGCGAAGCGACAAAATCCCCGGCTACTGCCCGGTTCGTATTTCCTTTTGCATCAATGACGATGATATCGCCTTTTTGGGCAATGCTGATGGCTTCAAGCACGGCTTTGTTTTCTCCGTCAGGCAATCGTACCGTTACAGCCCGGCCTGCAATTTTATAATGATCGCTTAACGGCTTAATTTTTGCATCTAAATTTGTATGTCCCCCCGTTGCATCGGAAATGGCTGTCGTTGGTATCGCTAAAAATTTCTCGATTAAATTTGACATATCAACATAACCCCTTTGAATTTCCTTAATATTTTAACAATTCTATATTAAGGGATAAATATTCCGTTTTCCATAAATTTTTCAATTTCCTTCAAGAAATTCTCATAAACGAAGAAAAGGATTTATTTTTTATGAATCGCTTGCCCTCATCAGCGAATTTCTCGCCAAAGCAAGGATTGCCTTCTGAATCAGTTCGAACAAATCATGCTTCGGATAAAGTCCATACCGTGCAAGAAGTCCGTTCATCTTGTCAATCGGGTTTCCCGAAGCAATTTTCTCAAACAATTCCTTGCTAAAATGCCTGAATCCATGTCCGCTGATGCCCTCATGGCGCAAATCGATTAATCCGATGAGCCATTCTTGTGTGAAATCCTTTACCAATTCTTCATAATATTTATTCTTCGGATCTTCCTTTGATTTTTCCAATATAATTTTTAAATAACTGTAAAAGTGCCGGGATACCGGTTTTTCAAACTGCACACTTCTTTTTGCATTATGGCGCACCCAATAATAATTGTTATTATCCGCATCCCATCCCATTGCATATAATAACGATTCTTCGGCTAACCGGTAATAAAGCACAATAAAATCTATCAGTTCTTCCGTTTTATATACTTGCTTGCAATAATTCTGCAAAAAGTAGATAAACGGCCGCTGTTTGCTATATACCAGCCCCTTCATCATATGGACGAATTCCAATTCTTCTTTGTCATGATCAATCTTTTTGAGCACCTTTTGCAATAAATTGAAATAGAAGAGTTCATTATGGGAATCGATGAATTTCGCATCTCCATTGAGCAGATGCTCCCCGAACCGGATCAAATGGAAAAGGTCCTGGTTGTCCGTATGGTTTTTTAATATTAATTCAGCAATTTTATATTTATTTAAATAAATTAAGTGGTGCACCAATTGATATAATTCTTCGCTCTCGCTCTTCCAATGAATATCGGAGTTTCTCCATAGCTCGTGCTTCATTCTTATTTCTGTTTTTAACGGGAAATGGGTCATGCAAAAATGAATTGCCGCTTGCGTCAAAACATGTCCATTTTTCTCAACGATGATCCGGATTTTTTTTGCCTTCATGGCAAGATTTTCTAGAAACTCCTCCAAATCATCAACCAGTTGTTGAAGGGTTTCCCCCTTCAGCCGAACATTTTCAACATTTGCGATCGGTTCCGTCTCCATTGAACTGTGCAGGGCGATTAATCCTTCCTCAAAAAATCCATCTTTCCACAATTGCTCAATACTTATTGAATCCTTCTCCTGGGGAAGAATCCACACCGTTTTAATCAACTTTTACATCCCCTTCCCTTGCCGCGCTGATCATCAATTCAATCAAATATTTATTCATCTCTTCCAAATTATCATCCAATGCCCCTCCCAAATCCCGGAGCATGATGCGCGTATCCCCTAAAAACCGTTCGGCAGCCTGGGGGATTTTAATATTTCTTGAACCGTAATATTCATAAAGAATGGCATTTTTCGAAATCGGTTTACGGTTATGGCCGATAAAGCTCTTATTTCGAACGTTCAGCGCGTTGGCCACATTGGAACTTTTAATGTAAAAATACACACCAAAAAAACGGTTGATTTTTCCTTCCTCATAAAGTTCCTCTATTTGGTCGATAAATTGGTATATTGACGAAACCCTTGGAAGCTGAATCTCTTCATCGGAACCATATTTGACAATATATTTTAATACGGCCTCCCTCGCCCGGTAAAACCGGGTCAAAAAAGAGGGATAGTTTTCTTTTAAAAGCAATGCTTTAATATGGCGATAAAGCTCCAGAATCTGCTCCAATTCTTTCTTCTGTTCCCCCATCTCCCCATTTAAATGTTGAAGGATGATTTCCGTTCCCAACATTCGCAAGTTGGATGCGGGATGAATTTTTTTTGCTTCCCGGAACTTTTCATAGGCCTCTTCAAAGTTGAAATTTTCCCTTAAATGCTGGACCTCTAACAGAAGCTTTATAAATTGCGTTTTTTTATTTTTTTCAAGTCCTTCGACTAATTTCAAAGCGCCCGCGTAATTGTAATCATGGATTAAATGTTGATATAATTGAAGCCATGATTTTTTATAGGGGGAATCGTAAAATTGCTGCCGTAAAACCTCTCCCGTTGCTTGATCTTGCAACATCAAGCAAAAACGGTCCGCAAAGGTTTTGATTCCTCCTATGAGTACCGCCTGTTGCAGCAGGGATTGCCCCCCGCATGATACCAGCACCATTTCATCAAAAGGCTCCTCGTTGCAAATTCTGTGAATCACCTGATTCACTTCTATGAGGATATCATCGAACCAATTCCCCTTTTTCCTGACAACGGGAATCAATTCCACTTCCTTGTGGATTTTCATCTGCAGCTTATTTTCCCATTGTGTTTCAAGCTCCAATAATCTCCTCACAGAAAAAGGCTGGTGCAAATAAACCCAAACATAGACTTTTTTTACTTCCTCATGATGTTGCAGGACGAAATTGTGAAGTTGTTGCATCGATTGTTTAATATCCTTGCGATTCAAATCATCTATTTGTTTAACTTCATTTGGCAGCACCCACTGCAATAACCAGCTCATCGCTATTCCCTCACTCCCTGCACTTTCCGTAATTAAAATATCTCATAATAAGATCGGATTTTTCAAAACAAAACGGTTTTGTTTTGAAAAAACGGGTCACTAAAAAATGAAACAAAAAATTGCCTGGAAAATAAACCTTCCAGGCAGTCCAACGTGTTTCACTTTTTCTCCAGAGATTCCTTTACCTTGTCCAAATAGGAAAGCAATTCCTCCAACGTTTCAACGACCTTAAAAAGATGATGTTGATGCTCTCTTAAAAATCCCTCTTCCTTCATCTTTTCAAAATGCTGAACAAGCAAATCGTAAAAGCCATTGACGTTGTATAAAATGACCGGTTTTTTATGCAAACCGATCTGAGCCCAAGTAAACGCTTCGAAATATTCATCCATCGTGCCACAACCGCCCGGAAGCGCCACAAATGCATTGGAGAGGTCCGACATTTTCTTTTTCCGGGCATGCATGGAATCAACAATATATAATTCAGTCAGGCCTGTATGCAATTTCTCTTTGTCCATTAAATGTCTGGGCATCACTCCGATTACTTCTCCGCCTTCTGAAAGGGCGGCATCCGCCACTTTGCCCATCAATCCTTGAGTGGACCCTCCATAAACAACTCCATATTGTTTCCGTGCCAATGCTTTTCCCAACTCAATCGCCGCTTCGGCATACACCGGTGATTTTCCCGGTGCCGAACCGCAATAAACCGCTACGCGCAAATAAGTCACCTTCTCTTTTTCTTTCATTATATCGAAAAATGACTCGTCCAATGTTATAGTATCAAAAAATCTATTGAAATTTCTAATTTTGAAAAAGGCCTCCAATACAAGATGATTTCATCTCGGGAATCATGTTACACTTACACCGAAGGAGAGAGGAATGTGGAATTATACGAGAAAGACCAATATTTTATGAATGAAGCCATCCAAGAGGCGAAAAAAGCGGAAATCCTCGGAGAAGTTCCGATTGGAGCGGTGATTGTTTATCAAAATCAAATCATCGCCCGCGCCCATAATCTGAGGGAGACTACCCAGAATGCGGTTACCCACGCGGAGCTGCTGGCCATTCAGGAAGCCTGCAAAGCATTGGGGAGTTGGAGACTGGAAGATACAACATTATATGTTACCCTTGAACCATGTCCGATGTGTGCAGGAGCGATTTTGCAATCAAGAATCCCCCGTGTCGTGTATGGTGCCCGGGACCCGAAAGCGGGCTGCGTCCATTCCTTGTATCAATTGTTGAATGATTCCCGGTTCAATCATGAATGTGATGTGACAGAAGGAGTGTTGGCCGAAGAATGCAGCTTCTTATTGACGAATTTTTTCAAAAACCTTCGGAAGCGCAAAAAAGAAGAAAAACGAAAAAAGTTGAATATTGAGGATTCCGGTGATTGATTGTTTGAATCAATCACTTTTTTATTATGAAAACTGTATTTCTATCAAAAAAATTCTATTTTAGAAAACATTCTATCATAATTTCTCCTGATTTTTCGTATCTATGAAGTAATGATGTTATTTGGAGAATCAGGAGGACTAAATCTATATGAAATTTTTAACCAAGATAGCAAATAGTATTATGGAAAAATATTTACCAGATCCTTATATTTTCGTTGCCATATTAACAATAGTTGTTGTACTGCTTGGCATAGGCCTGACGCCATCCTCCCCTCTTGATATGGTGATTTATTGGGGAAATGGATTCTGGGGATTGTTGCAATTTACCATGCAAATGGTGATTGTATTGACCGCCGGACATGTTTTGGCAAACAGCCCGTTATTTAAAAAATTCCTGACTGCCGTTGCAAGCAAAATTAAAACTCCCGGACTGGCCATCATGATTGTGACGTTTGTCTCTTTAGTGGCCTGCTGGATTAATTGGGGCTTTGGATTGGTCATCGGCGCCATTTTCGCCAAAGAAATCGCCCGCCATGTGAAAAAGGTGGATTACCGTTTATTGATTGCCAGCGCCTATTCGGGATTTATCATTTGGCACGGCGGATTGGCCGGATCCATTCCGCTTTCTGTCGCAACCGCCGGACACCCTTTTGAAGAAATCATGGGCGTGATTCCTACGTCCGATACGATTTTTACCCCATATAACTTATTTATTGTGGTTACTATTCTCATTACGCTGCCATTCTTTAACCGCTGGATGATGCCGAAAGAGGAGGATGCAGTGGAAGTGGACCCGGCTTTGCTTCAGGAGGAGGAGCAAAAATTTCCGCCGCCTGAAAACACATTCGCTTCCCGCTCTGAAAGAAGCTATATTTTGACTGTTTTTATAGGCATCATTGGTGTCGCTTATCTTGTTTACCATTTTGCAACAAAAGGATTTTCCCTCGATTTAAACATAGTAAATACCATCTTTTTAATTCTCGGAATTATTTTACATGGGACGCCTCAACGCTTTCTGGCAGCTGCCCAAAACGCCATTAAAACAGCAAGCGGCATTGTATTTCAATTCCCCTTCTATGCGGGAATCATGGGGATGATGACAGATTCCGACCTTGCAGAAGTCTTCTCCAAATGGTTTATCGCCATTTCCAACGAAACGACGTTCTATTTGTTCACGTTTTTTTCTGCCGGTTTAGTCAACTTCTTTGTTCCTTCCGGAGGAGGCCAATGGGCGGTTCAGGGACCCATTATGTTAGAAGCGGCCAGAGTCATGGGCGCCGATTACGCAAAAACGGCAATGGCCATTGCCTGGGGCGATGCCTGGACGAACATGATCCAGCCTTTCTGGGCTCTGCCGGCTCTCGCCATTGCAGGCTTGAAAGCAAAAGACATCATGGGATTTTGTGTATTTGTTCTTGTTTTTACCGGAATCATTATCAGCATCGGCTTTTTATTCTTGTAAATTAAGAAAGCAGCCCAAGGAGAATAGGCTGCTTTTTCCATCACAATTTAAATTGCTGGACCATTCGATTCAGTTCCTCGGCAAGGGCCGCCAATTGTTCGGAACTTAAAGAAATTTCCTCCATCGAACTGTTTGTCTGTTCTGTCGCCGCTGTCGTTTCCTGAATTCCGGCAGCCGCTTCCTCGGAGATGGCGGCAATTTCCTGAATGGAGCCGCTCATCTCCTGGCTGTTCGAAGCGATGGTCGATAAATTGTCAGCTACAACCACGATGCTGTCCACGATTTCTTTCAAGGAATCCTGGATTGTCATAAATGTTTCATGGGTTGTTTGGATTTGGACAGAGCCTTGTTCCACTTCTTTATAACCATGTGTCAAAACTTCCGTCACCTTGCTGAACTCTTTCTGAATATTGCCTACGATATTTGTAATATCCGTTACCGATAATGCCACTTGTTCAGCAAGTTTCCGCACCTCATCCGCCACAACCGCAAATCCTTTTCCGTGTTCTCCTGCTCTGGCCGCTTCAATGGCGGCATTTAACGACAGCAAATTCGTCTGATCGGCAATTTCTTTAATGACAATCACCAATTTCGATATTTCTTTTACTTGGGTATGCAATTCATTTACCTTGTCAACGGAGTCGCGCACAATATGATCTATTGTTTGCATTTGTTTCGCAGAAGTTTCCATTAATTGGCTTCCTTCATTTGTAAGGGTCAAAATTTCTTTTGCCCTTTGATGGACACGTTCTCCATGCTCATTTGCTTCCTGGGATGTGGATGCAAAGTTTGTTGCAATCGATGATAAATTGCTTGCGTTATCCGCCTGTTTATCTGCTCCCTGAGCAAGTTCTTCCATTGTCGTAACAATTTGGTTTGTTCCCTGCTTCACTTCATTGGCCGACTGGGATAATTCTTCGCTGCTGCTTGATATAATCTCTGCGTTTTTTGCTATTTGTTGAATCATGTCTTTCAATTTTTCCTGCATTTCGTTCATCGCCGCCGCCAATTGGCCGGTTTCATCCTTCGATTTCATTTTCAGGGGTTCGTGGCTCAAATCCGCATTGGCCAATAATTTCATTCGCTCAGTTACCATTCTCATCGGATTTGCAAGATTGTTTGAAAACCTCCAAATGATAATCGCCCCAATGACAACGGCAATAAGCAAATTAATCATGCTTTTATGTAAAATTTGATCTGCCGGCTTATTAAAATCCATCATATATGTACTTGCAGAAACAGTCCAACCCCATTGCCCATCCGTTTTTGAATAAGCAACTTTTTCCTCGATTTTACTTTCGTTTCCGATTAAAGGATAATCGTAAAATACGAATCCTCCGCCTGATTGGCCAACTTTGATGATTTCTTGTATGAATTTAAGTCCATTGGGATCCTGTTCATCCCAAATGTTCTCCCCTTCCCTTGAAGGATGGGCAATGAGGGTACCCTTTTCGTCAACAATAAATATGTATCCATGTTCACCTAAATCCAAATTTTCGTTCAGCGGCCTTTCTCCATTCTCATTTTTGCTTCCTAAAATCGCTTCCTTTACTTTTTCCTGTGCCTCTTCTAAAGGAATTTCTCCTTTTTCTGCACTTTCCGATAATTGTCCGATCATTTCCAATGTCATTTCCACACTGTTTTTTAAGTTGGTTTTCCCAAGCTCATTCAAACTTTCTTTTGATTCCATAAAATTGATATAGCCTGTGATTAAAAGCGGAATAATCAATAAAGCAGAAGAAATGAAAATCAACTTTTTCTTAATGGTTGATTTTTTCAACGTTCCAAACATATAAATCCTCCTTTGTAAAAAAGTGTTATCACTTCGAAAATAATTAGGCATTTCCTCCTTTCAATAATATAAAACTAAAAATAATAAAAATTGGATATGAAATTTATAATTTATTACTATACGATGAAAAATTATATTATTCAGAATTCTTTTAATCAATACTTATTTCCTTGAAACTTTAGAAATGATAAGAAACTACCAGCCGATCGGAAAACAAAAGGGCATATCCAAATTAGTATAAGACTTTTTGGATATGCCCTTTAAAATCATTTTGCCGGTGGAGCAATGACTTCTTTTCCGCCCATATATGGCCTCAACACTTCCGGAATGATGACACTTCCATCTTCTTGCTGGTAATTTTCCAAAATCGCGGCTACCGTGCGGCCGATGGCAAGTCCGGAACCATTCAATGTATGAACATATTCCGGTTTTGCCCCTTTTTCACGCCGGAACCGGATATTGGCCCGTCTTGCCTGGAAATCTTCAAAGTTTGAACATGATGAAATTTCGCGATATTTATTTTGCGCCGGCATCCAAACTTCCAGATCGTATTTTTTTGCCGCAGTGAAGCCTAAATCCGCAGTACACATTTTAACCCTTTGATAAGGCAATTTTAATAATTGAAGCACTTTTTCTGCATGGCTCGTCAACAGCTCCAATTGCTCATAAGATTCTTCAGGTTTTACAAAACGGACAAGCTCCACTTTATTAAATTGATGTTGGCGAATCAATCCTCTTGTATCCCGGCCGGCTGAACCCGCTTCTGAACGGAAGCATGCACTGTAGGCAACAAAAGCTTTCGGCAGCATATCAATGCTTAAAATTTCATCTCTGAAGAAATTTGTTACCGGAACCTCAGCGGTTGGAATCATGAAATAGTCCAAACCTTCCAATTTGAATACATCTTCTTCGAATTTTGGCAATTGCCCCGTTCCCAACAAACTGTCGCGATTGACAATATAAGGCGGCAGCATTTCTTCATATCCATGCTCTTCGATATGCAAGTCCAGCATAAAATTGGCAAGTGCCCGTTCAAGTCTTGCACCCAAGCCGCGATAGAATACAAAACGGCTTCCGGTTACTTTAGCAGCCCGTTCGAAATCGATAATGCCCAATTCTGTTGCGATATCCCAGTGCGGTTTTACTTCAAACTGAAACTCGGGCAGATCTCCCCAAGTATATTCAACCACATTATCTTCTTCGCTCTCGCCGATCGGTACAGATTCATGAGGAATATTCGGCAAACGCAACATCATATCTTTGAATTTTTGCTCAATTTCTTCCAGTTCTGCATCCAATTTCTTAATCTCTTCTCCAACTTCGCGCATGCGTGCGATGAACTCATCGGCATTTTCTTTATTGCGCTTCATGACAGCGATCTGCTCGGATACTTTATTGCGCTCCGCTTTTAATTCTTCCGTTTTTGCGATGAGTTCACGGCGTTTTGAATCCAGTGTTTCGAACTCATCAAAATTTCCTAAATCTTCGTTTCGAGTTAAAAGTATTTTCTTCACTTCTTCAAAGTTTTCACGAACCCGACGAATATCTAGCATATCGACTCCTCCAAACTATTGATAAAATTTTCCATATAAAAAGCTCTCAATCCCTACAGGGACGAGAGCTACCCGCGTTGCCACCCTAATTGACCAGGCAAATGCCCAATCCTCTTGTCCGATAACGGCTTTCCACCGACCCAATCCTACTCTGATTTCAGCTGGGCAACTCAAGGACGGATTCACAAGGGTTTTTATCAGCTTCCACCAGCCGCTGACTCTCTGGGAAAAAACTGCCTTGCTACTACTTCCTCTCATCGAATTATCTGTATCATTTTAACATTAGGGTACTATATCATATTTAATTTTGCAAGAAATTACATGAATCCTTCATCAATTGTTATCTTAATTGTAACAGTTCCTCTTCCGGCAATGTCGCAATATCAATCCCTTTCATTGGTGCGCCCAAATCTTTTGAGAGTTCTGCAATCAGTTTATAATCTTTATAATTTCTTGTTGCTTCCACGATGGCCCGCGCAAATTTTTCCGGATTTTGTGATTTGAAGATGCCGGAACCGACGAACACGCCATCCGCCCCTAATTCCATCATTAAAGCTGCATCTGCTGGTGTTGCCACTCCCCCTGCTGCATAATTTAATACAGGCAATCTTCCAAGTTCCTTCACCTTCAGCAACAATTCATAAGGGGCGCCTATTTTTTTTGCCTCCACCATTAATTCATCTTTGCTCATATTGGCAACCTGCCGAATCTGTGCATTGACTTTTCGGATATGTCTTACTGCTTCCACAATGTTTCCTGTACCTGCTTCGCCTTTTGTCCGCAACATGGCAGCCCCTTCACCAATTCTTCGGAGCGCCTCCCCCAAATCGCGGCATCCGCAGACAAAAGGTACTTTAAACTCGCTCTTTAAAATATGAAATTCGTCATCTGCGGGTGTCAATACTTCACTTTCATCAATCATATCGATTCCAACCGCTTCCAAAATGCGTGCTTCCACTATATGCCCGATTCTCGCTTTTGCCATCACAGGTATGGATACGGCACTTTTTACTTCCTCGATGATTCGCGGATCGGCCATTCGGGCAACCCCGCCTTCCTTACGGATATCTGCCGGTACTTTTTCTAAGGCCATCACCGCAACTGCACCTGCAGCCTCGGCTATTTTTGCCTGCTCTGCATTTACAACGTCCATAATGACGCCGCCAAAACCTATGTTAAGATTATCCAAAACTACCATTTTATGACCTCCTTTTTTTTTATAGCTTTTAGTATAATAGATTTTGACTATAATAAAAGTTCCAATTTTCAAAAAAACTATATGGTCAGTTTGGAGGCCGGTTTTATGGACATGCTGATATTCCAATTGGAGAAAAGCAACGAAAAACCATTATATGAACAGCTATACAATGGGATCAAAAACGCGATTATCCAAAAAAAGATCGAAGTGGGAGCAAAACTGCCGTCAAAACGGAAACTGGCAGAGTTTTTAAATATAAGCCAGACAACCATTGAAATTGCCTATTCCCAGCTTCTTGCGGAGGGATATATCACATCCGTGCCGAGGGTGGGGTATTTTGTGGAAGAAATTGACGAGCTCCCTTATGTTGAAAAAACAAAAATTGATATCACGATTCCAAAACAAGAAACTAAGCATTATCGATATGATTTCCATCCGGGGAAAGTCGATGAAGATTCCTTCCCTTTTGCTATTTGGAGAAAATATGTGAAGGATTTGTTCGATCCCAGTTCAAAACAATTGCTTCAAATCGGGGAACCTCAAGGAGAGATTGAACTTAGAAAGGAAATTGCAAATTACTTGTTTCAATCGAGGGGAATTCATTGCGAACCCGATCAAATCATCATCGGTTCCGGAACGGAACATCTTTTGCCAATGATTTTGCGCCTTTTTCAGGACGATTCCATCCTTGCCCTTGAAAACCCTGGCTACTCGGCAATCCCCAGAATTCATTTGAAAAATAAAGCGATCCCTATTTCTGTCGATGAAGAGGGACTGGTTGTAGATGAACTTGAAAAGACGAATGCCAACATTGTTTATGTTACGCCTTCCCATCAATTCCCGACAGGAGCGGTCCTGTCGGCAACCCGAAGAACCCAGCTGTTGAAATGGGCCAGCAAAGCTTCCAACCGATACATTATTGAAGATGATTATGACAGCGAATTCCGCTATATCGGCAAACCCATTCCGGCATTGCATGGCCTGGATCAAAATCAAAAAGTCATTTATATGAGCACTTTTACAAAATCTTTGATGCCATCCCTCAGGGTGGCCTATATGGTGCTGCCCCCTGATCTATTAATGAAATATAAGAAACTGTTCAGCTACTATTCAGCGACAGTTCCCCGATTCGTGCAGCATCTTTTGGCAAACTTTATGAGAGACGGCCATTTCTCAAAACATTTGAACCGAATGCGGAAAATTTATCGAAAAAAACATGATAAATTGAAGCATACATTAGCCACATATTATCCGGATGTAAAAATAACAGGCGACCAGGCGGGAATGCACGTGCTCATTTCGGTCCCGATCAACAAAAGTGTGGAAGAGATGAAAGAAATTGCAGAAGATCATGGAATTTCCATTACCCCGGTCACAAACTATTTATTAAAACCTATTGATTACAAACAACCTACCTTTCTCCTCGGTTTTGGCGGCATTCCTTTAAATGACATGGAAGATGCGATCAACGAACTGATGCAATGTTGGGGAATTCCAAAAGTAAATACCGACTATTAATCTTAAAAGTCCGCTATCATGATGACATGGCGGGCTTTTATCTGTATTTCCCGCATTTATTTCCCAAGCAATATTGATGATTGGCATATGACAATAGATGTAACTTTTTGCTAACCTTAACCGTAACTTGATTAAAACTCTTTGAAAAATGAGCTTCATCTCATAAAAAAAGCTAAGAATCCCTGTTTTAGGATCCTTAGCTTCATTCCCAAACAAACGTCCAAGTTTTATAGATAATGGGCAATCTTGAATCCGAAAGAATCGAAAGTGATCAGAATAATCCTCCGATAAAATCAGTGATACCTTTCCACATATTGCCGAAGAAGCCGCCAATGCCTTGGAAGAATAGCGAAATAGCCCCGGCTCTTTCCACTTCTTCTGCTGTTACCACATCAACAGCCATTTCTTTTCCATCTATAAATCCGTAATCAGAACCTTCCGTTCTTTCAATGAGCACTTTTCCGACAACCGTGCCTTTTTTAACTTTTGCTTCAAGAGAGTCTTTATCGATTACTAATTTCGGCTTGTACAAATCCCTTTCCGAATTTTTCACCAACATGGAGAAAGGCTCTTTGACCTTGATTTTAACTTCATCTTCTTTTCCTTTGATGACTTTAATCGTGTTTTTCCCTTTTCCAGGATAGTTTTCCGGTACAATTTCCTGTTTTGTAAACTGGCTGAATCCGTAGTTGAATAATTTTGCGGTTGCATCAAACCGGGCTTTGTAGGAACCAACTCCATTTGAGTCGACAGCGTTCATGACTACCGCAATTAAACGTGTACCATTTCTCTTGGCCGTACCTGTGAAACAATAACCTGCCAAATCGGTTGTACCTGTTTTTATTCCGTCAACGCCTTCATATTCATATACCAATCCTGGCAGCATGAAGTTCCAGTTTTCCATATTCACCGCATCGTCAGTGCCTTCGCGGAATGTTTTTTTCGGAATGCTCGCAGTCTCTAAAACTTCCGGATAATCCTTCAGTAAATGATAGGCAAGTTTTGCTACAGAACGAGCAGGCATGACGTTTTCATCTTCCGGACCTGTTCCGGCAGGGTGCATTCCCATCAAATCTTTATTATTTAAACCTGTGGCATTGACAAATTTATACCCCTCAAGTCCTAATTCTTTCGCCTTTTTATTCATTAATTTCACAAATTCCGTTTCCGTACCTGCAACCATCTCGGCAATGGCGACCGTCGCAGCATTGGCAGAGTAAATGACCATTGCTTCATACAATTCCCTTAAAGTATAAGTTCCATCCGCCCTCAATGGAACGTTACTCAATGCTCGATTTTGGGATAATTTATATGTATATTCATTGACGCGATATTCCTGATCCCATGAAACTTTACCATCTTTGATCGCATCCAATAAAATATACTCTGTCATCATTTTTGACATACTCGCGATGCCAAGCGGAGCATCGGCATTTTGCTCATACAAAATCTTTCCTGAATCCGCATCAATCAGAATAGCCGCTCCGACTGTTAACCCTAAATCTGTTTCTGCATTTGCTTGTGTTGCCGGGACAAACAGACCAAATAGCAGAATAGGAATTAACAACAAGCTGATCATAGATGACTTTCTTATTTTCTTCACTCAAAGTACCTCCACTCATTATTATCATCATCTTTGCTCATTTTACCATAGATGAAGTTCATTGTGTGTGACAGAGCGAAAAAAACCACTTTTCCAACATTTGCTTGAATGCTGGAAAAGTGGTTTTCCATCTTTTTATTTTATTGAATAGAGTAGTTTGGAGCTTCTTTTGTAATTTGGACGTTATGCGGATGAGATTCCCGGAGTCCGGCACTTGTCATGCGGACAAATTTTGCATTCTCGCGCAAATGCTCCAAATTAGGGGCGCCGCAATAGCCCATACCGGAACGGATTCCGCCGACCAATTGATGGATTGTATCAGCAAGAGGCCCTTTGTATGGAACGCGTCCTTCAATACCTTCAGGAACCAATTTTTTGGCATCTTCCTGGAAGTAACGATCTTTTGAGCCTTGTTCCATTGCGGAAAGGGAACCCATACCACGATATACTTTAAACCGGCGTCCTTGGAAAATTTCTGTTTCACCAGGAGATTCAGTAGTACCTGCCAGAAGTGATCCAAGCATTACGGCATGTCCGCCGGCCGCAAGAGCTTTGACGATATCTCCGGAATATTTGATACCGCCATCCGCAATAATTGTTTTGCCATATTCACGTGCAACTGTAGCGCAGTCATAAATTGCCGTAATTTGTGGTACCCCGACTCCGGCAACCACACGAGTCGTACAAATCGAACCAGGACCAATACCGACTTTTACGACATCTGCCCCAGCTTCATACAATGCACGAGTAGCTTCTGCAGTGGCTACGTTACCAGCTATGATTTCCAAATCAGGATATTCTTTGCGGAGATTTTTTACTGTATCAATAACGCCTTTGGAATGACCATGAGCTGTATCGATAACGATAATATCCACTTGAGCTTCCACCAATTTTTTAACACGGGCATACGTATCGCTTGATACACCGACTGCCGCCCCTACTACAAGCCGTCCAATACTGTCTTTCGCCGCATTTGGGAATTCGATCACTTTTTCAATATCTTTGATTGTAATTAAACCTTTTAATTTTCCTTCTTCATCTACAAGCGGAAGCTTTTCGATTTTATATTTTTGCAATATTTTTTCCGCTTCTTCCAACGTCGTTCCTACAGGAGCCGTAATCAAATCTTCTTTTGTCATAACCTCTTCAATTTTTAATGAATAATCCGAAATAAAACGTAAATCCCGGTTTGTAATAATCCCTACCAATTTTTGTTCTTCTTCATTGTTTACAATTGGAACACCCGAAATGCGATATTTGCTCATTAAATGTTCAGCATCAAATACTTGGTGGTTCGGTGTTAAAAAGAAAGGATTTGTGATGACGCCATTCTCGGAACGTTTTACTTTTTCAACTTCTTCTGCCTGTTCTTCAATGGACATGTTTTTATGGATAATACCAAGTCCTCCCTGGCGCGCCATTGCGATTGCCATTTTGGACTCCGTAACTGTATCCATTCCCGCACTAATAATTGGAATATTTAATTTTATTTTCGGAGTAAGCTGTACTGATAAATCAACTTCTTTGGGCAACACTGTTGAATATGCTGGTATCAATAACACATCGTCGAATGTCAAGCCTTCTTTGGCAAACTTCTCATCCCACATTTCGATTATTCCTCCTAGTATAAACGAATATTATTAGTTAGATTATCAACATGTTTTTCTAGTGTCAAGAATCTAATAAATAGAAAAAGTATTCGGATTATTGGAAATTGTCAACCTGTTTTAAAAAAGGCACTAAACTAGCTTTATTTTGTTCTTTTTTAAATTAATTATGAAAAATGTTCTTTTCGATCAATTTCAACTTGCGACTAATTTTTACATTTGGATGAATGTATTAGCTCTTTTTTTAGATAAAATAAAAAAGCCACTACCGACCTTCCGTCAGTAATGACTTTTTGAGCCCAGCAACGTCCTACTCTCGCAGGGGGAAGCCCCCAACTACCATCGGCGCTGAAGAGCTTAACTTCCGTGTTCGGTATGGGAACGGGTGTGACCTCTTCGCCATCGTCACTGGACTCACATTGTATGTATGAGAGAGGTTGTTCCCTCAAAACTGGATAACGGCATCGAAAGTGTTTTCTTGGTTAAGTCCTCGATCGATTAGTATCCGTCAGCTCCACACGTCACCGTGCTTCCACCCCGGACCTATCTACCTCATCGTCTTTGAGGGATCTTACTTGCTTACGCAATGGGAAATCTCATCTTGAGGGGGGCTTCATGCTTAGATGCTTTCAGCACTTATCCCGTCCACACATAGCTACCCAGCTGTGCCTTTGGCAAGACAACTGGTACACCAGCGGTGTGTCCATCCCGGTCCTCTCGTACTAAGGACAGCTCCTCTCAAATTTCCTGCGCCCACGACGGATAGGGACCGAACTGTCTCACGACGTTCTGAACCCAGCTCGCGTACCGCTTTAATGGGCGAACAGCCCAACCCTTGGGACCGACTACAGCCCCAGGATGCGATGAGCCGACATCGAGGTGCCAAACCTCCCCGTCGATGTGGACTCTTGGGGGAGATAAGCCTGTTATCCCCGGGGTAGCTTTTATCCGTTGAGCGATGGCCCTTCCATGCGGAACCACCGGATCACTAAGCCCGTCTTTCGACCCTGCTCGACTTGTAGGTCTCGCAGTCAAGCTCCCTTATGCCTTTACACTCTGCGAATGATTTCCAACCATTCTGAGGGAACCTTTGGGCGCCTCCGTTACTCTTTGGGAGGCGACCGCCCCAGTCAAACTGTCCACCTGACACTGTCTCCCAAGCCGATCAGGCTTGCGGGTTAGAATCCCAGTACAGCCAGGGTAGTATCCCAAGGGCGCCTCCAGGGAAGCTGGCGCTCCCCCTTCTACGGCTCCTACCTATCCTGTACAAGCTGTACCGGAATTCAATATCAGGCTACAGTAAAGCTCCACGGGGTCTTTCCGTCCTGTCGCGGGTAACCTGCATCTTCACAGGTACTATAATTTCACCGAGTCTCTCGTTGAGACAGCGCCCAGATCGTTACGCCTTTCGTGCGGGTCGGAACTTACCCGACAAGGAATTTCGCTACCTTAGGACCGTTATAGTTACGGCCGCCGTTTACTGGGGCTTCAATTCGGAGCTTCGCTTGCGCTAACTCCTCCTCTTAACCTTCCAGCACCGGGCAGGCGTCAGCCCCTATACATCACCTTGCGGTTTAGCAGAGACCTGTGTTTTTGATAAACAGTCGCCTGGGCCTATTCTCTGCGGCTCATCGGGGCTTGCACCCCAATGAGCACCCCTTCTCCCGAAGTTACGGGGTCATTTTGCCGAGTTCCTTAACGAGAGTTCTCTCGCTCGCCTTAGGATTCTCTCCTCGACTACCTGTGTCGGTTTGCGGTACGGGCACCTCCCGCCTCGCTAGAGGCTTTTCTTGGCAGTGTGAAATCGGGAACTTCGCGCGCAATGCGCTCCCCATCACAGCTCAGCGTTGCGGGAAGCGGATTTGCCTACTTCCCCGCCTTGCTGCTTGGACACGCTCGACCAACGGCGTGCTTTCCCTATCCTCCTGCGTCCCCCCATCGCTCAAACGGCGGGGAGGTGGTACAGGAATATCAACCTGTTGCCCATCGTCTACGCCTTTCGGCCTCGACTTAGGTCCCGACTAACCCTGAGCGGACGAGCCTTCCTCAGGAAACCTTAGTCATTCGGCGGATGGGATTCTCACCCATCTTTCGCTACTCATACCGGCATTCTCACTTCTAAGCGCTCCACCAGTCCTTCCGGTCTGACTTCTGCGCGCTTAGAACGCTCTCCTACCACCCGTGCGAAGCACGGATCCACAGCTTCGGTGAACCGTTTAGCCCCGATACATTTTCGGCGCAGCGTCACTCGACCAGTGAGCTATTACGCACTCTTTAAATGATGGCTGCTTCTAAGCCAACATCCTGGTTGTCTAAGCAACGCCACATCCTTTTCCACTTAACGGCTACTTTGGGACCTTAGCTGGTGGTCTGGGCTGTTTCCCTCTCGACCACGGATCTTATCACTCGTAGTCTGACTCCCGTGTATAAATAGCTGGCATTCGGAGTTTGTCTGAATTCGGTAACCCGAGGTGGGCCCCTAGTCCAAACAGTGCTCTACCTCCAGTATTCTTTACACGAGGCTAGCCC